>CAYSXD010000067.1:0-9748 GCA_964434925.1 uncultured Spirochaetaceae bacterium | reverse complement strand
TAAGATAGATCAGTCCGGGCAGATTACTGGAGTCTACTCAAATGGAACAAACAGGCTCCTTGGGCAGATAGCACTGGCAAGCTTTACCAATCCCGGAGGACTTGAAAAAGCCGGTGAGAGTACGTATGTTGTTTCAAATAATTCGGGAGATCCTAATATAAGCAATTCGGGAGTGGCTGGAAAGGGAAAGATTATTGCAGGAGCACTTGAAATGAGTAATGTTGATCTTGCGGAAGAGTTTACCAATATGATTGTCACCGAACGGGGATTTCAGGCTAATTCGAAATCTATAACAACGTCTGATCAGATGCTTCAGGAACTTTTAACTTTAAAACGGTAGGTAAATTCGCTTTTATTTAAATAAGGGGGAGGGATGATAGAAGTAACAACATTGAGAGATACGGCATTTTTTGTAAATCCGCACCAGATAGAGTATGTGGAATGCAACCCGGATACTACTTTTATCATGCTTTCGGGCAAACGTCTTATTGTTAAGGAAGACTATGCTACTGTATTGGAAAGAATAATTGAATACAGAAAGTTGATTGGCGCATTTAAGAATGAGGAGTAGGTGAAATGGATATTGCTTCAATACTAGGTTTAGGACTTGGCTTCGGATTCATTTTGATGTCAATGGTTCTTGGTGGGTCCGGCCTTTCCGTCTATGTCAATATACCATCTGTATTAATGGTTATCGGTGGGTCCTTTGCTGCTGTGATTGTTTCCAATCCGCTTCCCAGAGTACTTGGTTTAATGAAATATTTCAATCATGTATTTAAGGTCCCTAACTATGAACTGGAAAAAACTATTTCCACTCTGGTGAACTTTTCAGAACGGGCTCGCCGCGAAGGCCTTCTTGCCCTTGAAGATGATATAGAAGAGGTTGAGGATGATTTTCTGAAAAACGGTATACAGATGGTCGTAGACGGAACAGATCCTGAGATAATTAAAACAATACTCTACAATGATCTCAGCCAGCTGGAAGAACGTCATGCTATTGGTATTAAATTGATATCTGACTGGGCATCGCTTGCCCCGGCTTTTGGAATGATTGGGACACTTACGGGTCTTATCGCCATGCTTTCAAATCTTGATGACCCGAATGCAATCGGTTCCGGTATGGCTCTTGCTCTTATAACAACCATGTACGGATCTGTTATGGCAAATATGGTGTTACTGCCTTTTAAGAATAAACTTCAGGACAGGGATGTGGAGGAGCGGTTGACCCGGGAAATAATGATAGAAGGAATTCTGTCCATACAGGCGGGTGATAATCCGAATATATTAAAGTATAAGCTTGTTTCATTTCTCGACCCGGTAAAACGGCAGAGTATGATGGAGGAACTGGCAGGTGAATAGGAGAAGTTCATAATGGGAGCTCCGGCGAAATGTAAAAAATGTACCGAATGCACCGTACCTGAGTACATGCTCACGTATGGTGATATGGTTACGCTCCTTCTGACTTTCTTTGTCCTCCTGTATAATCCTGCGACAATCGAAAAGTCGAAACTTCAGCTTATTCTTGCCGCTTTCAGCGGCCTGGGTATGCAGTCCGGCGGGAACACGCTTCAGGTTGGTAAACTTGCCGAACTTGGTAATACCATTATGTCTCTTCCGTCATTGGAACACGGACGGGCTATGGATAAATCAAGGAAAAAAGCAGTTTCACTTTTTCAACCGGAGATAAAAACAAAGAAAGTTCGTATTACACAGGATGAGAGAGGTCTAATTATCAGTCTGGCGGCAGATTCGTTTTTTAGAAAGGGCAGTGCTGAAATTGATATGGAAAAAGCACGTTCTACACTCCAGAAAGTAGCAGAACTTCTCAAGTCTCCGGCAATGGCGAAGAGAAGATTCAGGATAGAAGGGCATACTGATTCTACTCCGACTAATCCCTCAGGCCCCTGGCCGAGTAATTGGGAACTTTCCACAGCACGGGCAACGAATGTTCTCCATTATCTTGTTGATTTTGGAGTTAATGAAAAAAAATTCCAGGTAGCGGGATTTGCTGATACTGTACCACTTGCGTCCGAAGCAACAGAAGAGGGGAGAGCGTATAACAGACGGGTGGATATAATAATTCTAACGGAAGGGCACTTATAATGATATTTTTGGTTTGCATAAATCGTACAATTTTGATAAAATTCTATTCCATGAAGGATTGGGAGTTTTAAATGAGTGATGAAGAAGTTTTTGCGGAAGAAGTTTTAGCCGGTGGTGACGGGCAGGAACTTGGGGGGAAAACGGGGTTTCTTCCCGCGGCTGTATTAAGGCTCCTGAAATGGGTAGCCCTGGGGCTTGGTGCGGTGATCTTTATTGTGACTGTTGTTTTCTTTACTGTTAAAGTATTGAACAAAGGTCCTCGGGAGGTAGCCTACCCGTCCGCGTCACAAAAGTATCAGGAAACGCCTCCTGTTCTTCAGTGGTATGATCTTGGGCAGATCAGAGCACGGACAAGTGATGATCATCCGGTAACGGTTATTATTCACCCTAAACTTGGTTACAAAATGAATGATCCTAGAATTCAGACGGATCTTATTGCAAGAAAAGAGTATCTTGTTGACGCAACACGAACCTTTTTTTCGCTGAAAAAAGAATCTGACCTTATTCCGGAAAAAGAGGAAATGATTAAGACGGAACTCAAGGAGCAGCTAAATAAACTTGTCGATAATAAAGAGATTCAGGACATAGTTTTTATTGATTTTAATGTTGTTAATTTTTAGATGGAGTGTAGATGAACGAAGTACTTTCGCAGGATGAGATTGATCAGTTACTGACAGCTATCTCTACCGGTGAAATAGAAACAGAAACGGTAAGCCAGACTCAGGAAAAGCGTAAAATAAAGATATACGATTTTAAGAGGCCGGATAAATTTTCGAAAGAACAAATTCGTACTGTTTCAATAATGCATGAAACCTTTGCCCGTTTAACAACAACAGCACTTTCCGCTCAGCTAAGGAGCCTTGTTCACGTTCATGTTGCTTCCGTTGATCAGTTGACGTATGAAGAGTTTATAAGGTCTATTCCCAATCCAACAACATTGGGAATTATTAATATGGATCCGCTTAAAGGTTCGGCGATTCTTGAAATAGATCCTGCTATAACATTTTCCATTATTGATAGATTATTTGGCGGGCAGGGGGAGAGCACAAAGGTAAACCGTGATCTTTCTGATATTGAACAGTCTGTTATGGAGAATATCATTGTAAGGATTCTGGGAAATCTTCGCGAAGCATGGAGTCAGGTTATTGACCTTCGCCCGAGACTTGGTCAGATTGAGACAAACCCTCAATTTGCCCAGATAGTTCCTCCTACGGAAATGGTAGTTCTTGTTACCCT
This sequence comes from uncultured Spirochaetaceae bacterium, assembly GCA_964434925.1. Taxonomy (GTDB): domain Bacteria; phylum Spirochaetota; class Spirochaetia; order B11-G9; family B11-G9; genus S145-15. The sequence goes on along the minus strand of CAYSXD010000067.1, from coordinate 6,409 downwards.
TGAAACGAAAGTCGGTGAGGTTGAAGGGATGATGAATTTTTGTATTCCTTATCTTACTATTGAACCAATAATAGGTAAGCTTTCGGCCCAGTACATGTATTCATCCGTACGGAGTGGAAGCACTACAGAAAATTTAAATATATTGAAAGATAGATTATCTTCAATAGAAGTTGTAGTTATTGCGGAAATAGGCAATATGAACCTGACGGTGAGAGATGTTCTTTCCCTGCAGAGTGGAGATGTTATTCGTCTGCCGAATGTGAGTGTTCGTGATTCCATGGTTTTAAAGGTGGGGACGAGAGATAAGTTTCTCTGCAGACCGGGTGTTGTTGGTAATAAAGCGGCTGTGCAGATTACAAAGAAATTGGAAGATGTTAGTAAAGGTGAGATAGAAGAACTTACCGCAGAAGGAGAATAACAATGAGTGATGGGTCATTATCACAGGATGAAATTGATGCTCTGTTACAGGGTGACAGTATGGGGTTTTCTACTCCTTCAGTTAGTGGCGGTTCGGGATTGACCGATAAGCAAAAGAAAGATTTTACCGAGTTTCTAAGTGGAAATGTAAAATCTGTTGAATCAAATCTTTCAGGAATGCTTGGTGAAAATGTTGCTATTGCCCAACCTGCCGTGGAGGTTGTTGAGGGTAGCGGGATACAAAATCATTTTGAGGAAAATATTGTAGAAATTAAAATAGATTTTAATGAGGGGATGACTGGACCGCATTCATATATTTTTGAGGAAAAAACAGCCACGGTTGTTGCCGGTAAAATGATGGGCCAGGATGATGTTGATTTGAACGAAGCGGCTCTATCCGCTCTGGAAGAAGCGGCAAATACAATTGCAGGGACAACAATAACATCTATTGGAGATCTTCTTGGGAAAACAATTATGAATTCTCCCGGTCAAACGGCAGTAATGTCCCCTCCTGAGCTTGCTTTTAGTGACTCCTTATCTGTACTGGTGACCTATCCAATTACTGTTGACGGGCTTGAACCGGCCCGGCTTTTTGAACTCTATGGAATAGAAACTGCTAAGGAAATAGCTGACACATTCGGAGGTGGTTCTGATCTGGATGCACTGGGTTCGGTAATGAACGGTGCAGCGAATATGCAGGGTGGTGGTCAACAATTTAGTAACCAGGGAATGTCACAGATGGGAGGAGGAATGCAGATGGGAAATCAGACTAATGTGCAGTCTGTTCAGTTTCCCAATCTTATTCCTCAAATGAGCCCTGCGGAACAGGGAAATATCGGTCTGCTGATGGATGTCTTTATGGAGATGACTGTTGAACTTGGGCGGACAAAACGCCTTATTAAGGATATTCTCGGTATGGGCGAAGGGACTATTATTGAGCTGGATAAACTTGCCGGGGAACCGGTTGATATTTTAGTAAATCATAAGCTGATAGCCAAGGGTGAGGTCGTCGTTATTGATGAAAACTTTGGTGTGAGGGTTACAGAGATAGTTTCACCTATGGACAGAGTTGTCGATCTGTCATGATATTCTAATCACACAACGGGGGGGGAATGTGATTACTAAAAAAATAATTTTTTACAGTTTTCTTTTTGCTCTGGTTATCGGACAGCCTCTATTCAGCCAGAAAACTGACAAGGGTGCTCCTGAAAATCAGATAGATGAAAAAACATTGACAGTGGATTCGGCTAATACTCAATCACCGGTTTTGAATCGGTCTGTCTCTACCTTTTCCGTTTGGGATGTTGTACGCATGGTTCTGGTTCTAGGAGGTGTGCTGGGTGTAATATATCTCCTCTTTTTCCTTCTGAAAAAAGCCGGACGTCCGGTTAAAGACAGTGGATCAATTATTAATGTTATTGCGACAAAAAATCTCACCAATAACAGTGCGGTACATATTTTGAAAGTCGGAAACCAGTATTTTCTTGTTGGGGCGGGTGACGGGAATATTCGACTCCTTTCAGAAATAACGGATAGAGAAACTCTCGATCAGTTTAAACTGGAAAGCAGTGGCCCATTATCTCAAAATAGATCTTTTTCTGATGTTATAAAAGGAGTTTTCCGGGGCAATGGGGGACTGGGAAATGTTGATAAGGAACGTAGCGGATTTTTAAAACAACAGAGAGAACGTTTGAAAAATATGTAAGCAGATCATCCTGGGGGGGGGGAATGAAGACTCGATTAATCATATGTATCATACTAATAGGAATGATATTTCCGGCGGCTTTGCTTTTTGGCCAGACGGCTACGGACGCGGCAAAGGGTGCAACAGCTGTAAACGCAGGGACACTCAACGGAATAAACATTCCTTTTGTTAATTTAACCGTGAGAAATCCGAAGAATAATAAGGAAGTTGCCCTATCGTTACAACTGCTTATTTTTCTGGCTGTTATTACTCTGTCGCCATCTATTCTCATTCTGACAACCTCTTTTCTGCGAATTGCGATTGTTTTTGATTTTGTTAAAAGGGCTCTTTCCCTTCAACAGGTTCCCCCTACACAGGTCATGATGGGTGTGGCACTTTTCCTTACACTGTTTATAATGTGGCCGACTTTCAACACGATTTATGAAAAATCATTTAAACCATTTTCAGATGGGAAAATAGGAATTCAGGAGATGTATGATAACGCGGCTGCTCCATTGAGAATCTTTATGTATAAACAAATGGCCGGTAATTACAAGAATATCCAGTTGTTTATGAAACTCAGAGGATTGACTAAACCCAAGAACTTTTCGGAAGTTCCGACGTACGTCCTTATCCCGGCGTTTGTGCTTCATGAGTTAACGGTAGCTTTTAAAATAGGAATATTGCTTTTTGTTCCTTTTATCATAATAGATATGGTTGTTGCTTCAACACTCATGTCTATGGGAATGATCATGCTGCCTCCGGTAATGATTTCCATGCCGTTTAAAATAATTCTTTTTGTACTTGTTGACGGGTGGGGACTCATTACCCAGCAGCTCATTATGAGTTTTAAATAAGGAGGGGTTATGACAATTGGATTCGCGGCAGGAATTATGAGGGATAGTATTTTCCAGATTCTTTTAATCAGTGCGCCTGTCTTACTCATAGCAATGACCGTTGGACTTGTAATCTCAATTTTTCAGGCAACGACATCCATTCAGGAACAAACACTGACATTTGTTCCAAAAATTATTGCTATCTTTCTTGCGATTGTTTTCTTTGGACCCTGGATGCTTACATCGATGAGGCAGTTTACTTTTCATATTTTTGGCCTTATATCACAAATGAACGGATAAAAGAAACAGATGAATACGGAGCTTTTAACAACCAATATACTGATTTTCTTTCTTGTCTTTGCTCGAATATTTGCCTTGCTGCAAACCGCTCCAATACTTTCATCTTCTTCCCTCCCCGGTATGGTAAGGGTAGGATTTGCTTTCGTATTAAGCTTTGTTGTCGCCCCGTCAGTTATTCAGTCCGGTTATCCATTGCCTCAGAGTGGACTTTCCTATGCTTTGCTGCTTGTCGGGGAAGCAGTTATTGGTATTTCCCTCGGACTTATACTTACCGTTATCTTTTCGGTTTTCACTGTTTCCGGGCAATTCTATTCAGTACAGATGGGGTTTGGGGCTTCCCAGGTCTTTGATCCTCTTGCCCAGATTCAAATACCGCTTATGGGTCAATTTCTTAATCTCATGGCAATGTTTATTTTTCTTATAGACGGCGGCCTTCAAAAGGTATTTCTAACGGGTATTTTCCGTTCTTTCCAGAGTATCCGGGCGGTTGACTTTATAATTATGAAAGATCCTCTGTATAAAATTTTTCTACGAAGTCTTTCTGTGATGTTTGAACAGGCCCTTGTTCTTGCTTTTCCCATTCTGGGTGTTTTGCTTCTTGTTTCAATTTCCATGGGGCTTCTGGCAAAAGCTGCGCCGCAGATGAATCTCCTTATGCTGGGGTTTCCCATTAAAATAAGTGTCGCTTTTATAATGCTCTTTGTTACCATACCTTTTCTTATGGAAGCATTTGAAAGAATAATTGATTCAGGTTTCTATGGAATACTGCAGTTTCTTGACAGTATGAGGGGCGTGGTATGAAGGTACATGAACATGACGTGACCGTACGGCTTTTTAAGAGGATACCGCTCAAACAATCAAAATACGATTTTGATCTTCAGTGGTTTGCCGCTGAAGATGAAGGAAGAACCGAAGAACCGACTGAACTTAAACTAAAGAAGGCAAGGGAAGAAGGAAAGGTAGCTAAAAGTACCGAATTAACATCTGCACTTGTCCTGCTTTTTCCTATAATTTCTCTTGGAATTCTAAGTCCTTATCTGCTCCATCAGATGGAAGGGATGCTTAAGTTTTATCTCTCCATATCGACAGAATCCAATATTGCCGGAGAATCACGTATATTTTACGCGTTTATGATCTACATGGTAAAACTTGTCGGGCCTATCGCCGCTATAGCGTTTATTGCAGCACTTCTTTCGAATATTCTCCAGGTTGGTTTTGTGTTTTCCTCAAAACCGATAACACCTGACCTTAATAAAATTGCTCCGAATTTTATCAAATTTTTCCAGAAATCATTTTTTTCCGGGGAAGCTGCTTTTAATTTAGGCAAATCTATTTTCAAAGTTGTTGTTATTGGTTTGATTGCCTATATAAACATAAAAGCAAATGTTGGTCTGATAATAGAATTTCTTACCTCAGGTTTTAGTTATTCATTTATTGCTCTGTCAAAGATAGCGTTCAGTATTCTTATCGAAGCATCTCTTGCCATGCTTCTTCTTGCACTTCCCGATTACTACTTTCAAAGAAAAAAACATCTGGAGTCATTAAAGATGAGCAAACAGGAAATAAAAGAAGAGCGAAAAAGCACCGAAGGAGATCCTCTTGTTCGAAACAGATTACGTGAAAGAATGCATGAAATTATGAATCGGAATATGCTCCAGAAGGTCCCCGAAGCTGATGTTATTATTACAAATCCGACTCATTTTGCTGTTGGAATGGAATGGGAGAGAGAGTCAATGACAGCCCCGATGGTTGTAGCGAAAGGGCAGGATAACATGGCTCAACGAATAAAAGAAATTGCCCGGGAGAACGATATCCCAATAATTGAAAACAAACCACTGGCAAGAGGCCTGTACGCGGAAGTTGAGATAGGAGAAGTTATTCCTGAAAAATACTACCAGGTTATGGCTGTTGTTCTTGCAGAGGTATACAAAGTAAATGAGGATAATGATGAAAATGTTTCATAATAAAGGAGAAGCTTTCTATGGCTGATCTAAAGGAGATTTCCGGAAAATTTCTCTTAACTGAAAGGAGTGATCTTCTTGTTGCAGTGGGTGTTATAACGATTATCGGAATGCTTGTTATTCCGCTCCCTACTGTTCTTCTCGATATCTTTATGTCGTTTAATCTGATGTTGGGACTTATAATAATTCTTATAGTACTCTATACAAAAAGGGCCCTGGATTTTTCAGTATTTCCGACACTGCTCCTTATTTCAACTGTCTTTGGACTTGCTTTAAATGTTAGTTCCACCCGGCTGATACTTGCTGAGGGAGAGAATTTTAATGGGAAAATGGTACGGGCCTTTTCTACTTTTGTTGTAGGATCTTCAGGGTCAGGCGGTCTTGTTATAGGTTTTATTATCTTTATCATACTTATTGCCGTGCAGTTCATTGTTATTACAAAAGGAGCAACGAGAGTAGCAGAGGTTGCCGCCCGGTTCACTCTCGACGCATTACCGGGAAAGCAGATGGCTATCGAGGCAGCATACAATTCAGGGTCTCTCACGGAAGAGGACGCTACCACACAAAAAAATGACCTTCAGAGAGAAGTTGATTTTTACGGCGCTATGGATGGTGCATCGAAGTTTGTATCGGGAAATGTAAAGGTAGGAATGCTTATTACCGCTATCAATGTTATTGGTGGAATAATAACGGGCGTTACCATTCATGGAGAATCCATTGGGAATGCATTACATACGTACGTTTCTCTCAGCATCGGGGATGGTCTTATTACACAATTTCCCGCACTTTTGATTTCGACTGCTACAGGACTCATAGTGACTCGTGCTATTTCAGACGGTACATTTGGATCGGATGTCTCAAAGCAGTTTACGCAGCAGGCGCGCATATATTGGGTAGCGGGAGGATTTCTTGTCATTCTGGGTTTTTTACCCGGATTTCCCTGGTATGTTCTCTTTCCAATGGCCGCGCTTACTTTTATCCTTGCGTACCGTCTTTCCAGAAAAGAGATGGCAGTGGAAACTGCGGCAAAGGCCGGTGCTGAAGCGGTTGATGAGCATGAGTCTCCCGTTGAAATATCTCCCATTGTTCCGCTTGATCCATTATCACTCGAATTAGGGTATGGCCTGATTCCGCTGGTGGATAAGGAACATGGAGCTGAACTACTCGACAGGATAACACGAATAAGGCGCGAATCAGCTCTTGATCTGGGA
>CAYSXD010000066.1:0-9777 GCA_964434925.1 uncultured Spirochaetaceae bacterium | reverse complement strand
TGGGAAAATACATTTACCATTAAACTTGAGAAAAAGTAACGGCAATTGGTTAAGTTTTAACTTTTATTTCTCAACAGGAAAAATAATGAGTTGAGCCAGGGTTGTGTCTCTCTGTAATAGGTATTTTCAACAAGCGTGAATTCCATAAAAGCGGCATGATAATCTCCTAAAAAATAATAAGCCTCTCCCATATAAAAATGTGTGCGTCTTTCCACTGCTATGGAATGGTGAATGCTTAAATAATTACCGAGAAGTTTTTTGGTCTCCTGCCAGTTTGCGTTTACAAAGTCTGTTTTTAGTATTCGTACAAGCTGATAGTTTTCACTATTTTCCTGTGTTACCTTATCTTCGGGAAAAATATACAGTGCAGGAGAATCTACCGTATACGCTGGAATTTTCTTAAAAATAGAAGAAAGCATTTCAACGGTTTTTGTATTAAGTTTTTGAAGATGCGGAAAAATGTATGTTTGAGCTGGTAAAGTTTTACCTGTTACAATTCCGATATTTAAATCGAGATACGGAAGTGGTTGAGTTCTTATTGGGTTTTTCCGTGTTGTTTTCTGTACCCCGGAAAGGAGAGGAAGTTCGGTACTGTTCCGGGTAACATTTTCTCCAATTTTAAAAATATAGGTACCTGATTGAGTAAGTAAATCGTCAAAAACAGCATAATAATAATCTATGCCAGGAACCGGTTTATCCCGATAGATACCTTTTCCTGAAGATTCTGTTGTAATGGCAACGGCATTTTTAAGATCCTCGTTTTCAAGTAGAGGAGATGTGCTTCGATAGATAATAACATTTCGATTCGGTTTTGAACTCTTAAAGGTAATTTTAATTTCCGTATCAAGAATAGCCGTTCTTATATCTGTAATTCTGGTAGCAAGTTCTTCCGGTGTTGACACATTCGCAATTTGTACCGGTTGTACCGTTATATTTTGATAGGGAATAAATAATTTATAAAGTGTGCCGTTTTTCATGGAAGCAAGAACTGCGTAAAAGAAAGGTTCTTTTTTTGTCGGTAAGTCAGTAAACATACCTTTTCCGCGAGCTACCTGTCCAATTTTAACACATTTTAGAAAATTTTTATCATTTATTTGTTCTGTGTAGCGATAAACAGAATAGGAGTGTATGGAACTGCCAGAGTCCATCCATGTGAGTTTAATGGTGTTTTTATCAGGTATCGCATTAAGCTTTGATACAAAGGGAGCAAAAACCTCTCCGGAAAAGAGGTAATACGGGAGCCCAAAGAGTATAGTAATAAGACATAACAGAACGTACCGTTTCATATATTTAGTTGTATCGGTAAAATATAGTTCATGCAATAGAGAAAAGAGGGTTTGACAGAGAAATTACTTCACAATAAAATAGAGTATGTTTGTTGCAATTTCATGTGAACTATCAAATGATGATCATATCCTTGCCATTAATATTCTGATGAAAGAGTATGGATTTAATGAGGTAATGAAAAATCACTATGAATCGGCAAAATTGAAAGAGGAAGTTCTGTCCAGGCTAAAGCGTGATATTGACAGAAGAACTGATTCTTTTGATATTGTACGTATTTATCAGTATCCATTGGAGGATACTCTTGTTATAACCTCTTTAATGGATAAACACTGGAGAAGAATTGTTGTTAAGAAATAAATAAGGAGAAAACACATTATGTTACAGGATTATAAAGTTAGCCTGGAAAAAGTAAAAAAAGAACTGGACGATACGTGGAGGCGTCTTTGACTCTGAAAAATTAGAAGGAAGAATCCGGGACATGGAGAAATTAACGTATGCTCCCGATTTCTGGGATAAGAGAGAACACGCGGAAAAAGTTATGGGTGATTTAAAAAGCCTTCATGCCGGTTATGACCCATGGAAGAAATTACGTGGAGATTTTCTGGATACGTATAACCTGTTCCTTATGGCGCTTGAGGAGAGTGATGAAACATTTTCTGATGATATAGGAAAATCTGTAAAAATAATAGAAAACAGATTTGAGAAACTAAAACTTCTTGAGATGCTTAATGGCCCTTTTGATAAAAATAACGCGTTTTTAACAATACACTCCGGTGCAGGGGGAACTGAAGCATGTGACTGGGTTCAGATGCTTCTGCGAATGTTTTCGCGGTGGTGTGAAAGTCATAACTATAACATTACAATAATTGATATGCTTGAGGCTGAAGGCGGATTAAAATCGGTTACCATTCAGGTCGACGGTGAATACGCATATGGTTATCTTCAGAGTGAAACAGGCGTCCATCGTTTGGTTAGAATTTCTCCTTTTGATTCAAGTAAAAGAAGACATACTTCATTTGCTTCTGTTTATACAACGCCGGTTATTGAAGATGAAATAGAATTCGAAATTAAACCTGATGACATACGTGTAGACACCTATCGTGCATCGGGAGCGGGTGGTCAGCATGTAAATAAAACCGATTCCGCAGTTCGAATTACACACCTGGAAACAGGATTGGTTGTACAATGCCAGAATGAACGCAGTCAGCACAAGAATAAAGCAATGGCTTTAAAAGTATTAAAAAGCCGTCTTTTTGAATTCTATCGGAAAGAAAAAGAAAAAGAGCAGGAAAAACATGCTCAGGAGAAGAAAGATATTTCATGGGGAAGCCAGATTCGGTCATACGTCTTTCATCCATACAGTATGGTGAAAGACCATAGAACAAAGTTTGAATCAGGCAATGTTCAGGGAATAATGGATGGTAATCTGAGTGATTTTATTGAGGCGTTCCTCAAATGGAAGTGGTTTTCAAAAGAATGAAAAAAATAAGAGTTCTTATTGTTGATGATTTATTATTTATGCGTACTGCTATGCGGAGAATTATTGAAAAAGGGGGAATGTATGTTTCCGGCGAAGCTGAAAACGGGTCCAGAGCTATTACATTATATTCTGAAAGTAAACCGGATGTAGTACTGATGGATATTACGATGCCGGTAATGGATGGTATTCAGGCCCTCAGAAGGATTATCTCTCTCTATCCGGAAGCCTGTATAATTATGTGTTCCGCTCTTGGCCAGAATAAATACATCATCAAGGCGATACAGCTTGGCGCGAGTGATTTTATTGTTAAACCTTTTAAACCGGAGAGAATTATTTCTTCGATCTCAAAAGTACTGGGAATTGATGAAAAATCCCATTCGTAGCCTCTTTATACTTCTGCTTTTTCTTACCGCTTTCCGGACTGTCAGCGGACAGGAAATTGTAAAAAAATTGAGCTGGATAGTGGGAGTTTTCTCTTTTGAAACCAAGGGAGCCGGAAATTCATTAACACTTTTAAAAAACACCATCCCTCTTGCTTTGCTAAATGGTCTGAATGATATTCCCTTTCACCTTTTGAATTCCGATGAGAAATCCGGCTGGATCAGTAGGGATTATAAAAAAGCACTCACGTTAAAAGAAAAAGAACTTTCGGCTCTTTATGAAAAAAAAAGTAAACTATTGTTCTCCGATTCAAATACAAATGTGGATCAGATTCAGTATTTGGAAAAAATAGAAGAGAAAAAAAATGAAATATCTTCACTTAAAGAAAATTCAAGCCTGTTCTCCCATACTTCCGCCCTTCCTGTAGTTTTGTATAAAGAGAATCAAAATGGTCTTCTTGCTGACTTTACAGGGAATTCCGAGGAGAATATTATTTATAAAAAAGAAATTGATCAGGCAGTCTACGGGAAACTTGAAATGATTGATCGGTGGCTGTATCTTTCGGTTTTTATATATAATTATCTGACACACAGGAAAGAAACACTCTATAAAAATATTATAGACCCAGAAGAAGTCCACAAGGTGATTCCTGAAATTATTTCAGCTGTCAGACTAAAAGTGACGGGGAAAGAGCCTGCTGTCCTTATCGTGAAAGGGAGCCCTCCTGATGCTTTTTATAGCCTGGATGGGGGGCAGGCGCATCTTACAGGAGTTCCCGTATCTACCTTTTTGCCAGGTTCGCATAAGGTGAAAATCTACCGTAACGGTTATTCCCCCGAACAATATTCTGTTGTTCTTAAAGGCGGAGAGAAAAAGGAAGTGTTGTTTAATTTGGAAAAGCTAAAAACCGGTTTCATTTCATTATCAACTTTTCCCGATAGCGCGGATATCTATTCCGGGTCCCTGTGGATAGGAAGAAGCCCTGTAATAGTAAAAGATCCTGTATTTCCAGAATATCTTACAATAAAAAAAGATGGATATATTCCCTATACCACTATACTTGATAAGACCTTACCAGAAAGAAATGTTAAAATATTTCTTTCATCCGACAAAATCAGACCAGATAGGATGCTGGATAACAGACGAAGGAAGTTTTATAATTCTTTTGCCGCTTTTGTTGTTTCACTTGTGATTCCTGTTATGAGTTACGGTTTGAGTTCGGATTACGGGTATGCTTACAATAATATTAGTATGACTGAACCATTTGGAGAAGAAGCGCAAAGATTGATGAATAATTCTAATCTGTGGTATAACCTGTATCTGGGTGGAACTTTTATAAGCAGTGCACTTTTTATCAATATGGCTGTCAATTTACAGGATTATATTAAACTATATAATGAACACTAACAGGAGATATGTATGCCTCTATTCGGTATTGGTTCTAAATTAAAGAATTTGTTTAATAAAAATAAATTGTCGGAAACATTTTTTGAAGATCTGGAAGATCTGCTTATAGAAAGTGATATCGGTGTAAGAACCGCAATGGAAATTATTACCGAACTGAAAAAGAAAAAAAATCTGGTATCCAATGAAAATGATCTTCTTGAAGAATTGAAGATGTTAATAGGAAAAGATATTATTTCCATTAATTTACTTCCGCAAAAAGATACATTAAATGTTTTTCTTGTTCTTGGTGTTAATGGTGTGGGGAAAACCACCTCTATTGCAAAACTTGCCAGGTATTATCAAAATAATCTTAATATCAAGAGTGTGCTGGCTGCGGGAGATACGTTTCGGGCAGCCGCAATTGAGCAGCTTGTATATCATGGTGAAAAATTAAAAATGAGAGTTGTCAGACAACACACCGGTTCGGATCCGGGAGCTGTTATTTATGATGCTATTGATAGTGCTGTTTCCAGTAGTGATACCTGTGTAATAGCCGATACAGCAGGGAGAATGCATAATAAAGCAAATCTGGTAAGGGAACTCCAGAAAATTGATAAAATTATTCGAAGTAAAATCGGAGCGGGCATCTATAAAAAGATTATAGTTATTGATGCAACAACAGGTCAGAATGGCTTACGCCAGGTAGAGTTGTTTCATGAAGCAATAAAACTTGATGGTGTTATTCTGGCAAAATATGACTCAATGGCAAAGGGCGGGATAATTATTCCCATTTGTAAAGATTATAAAATTCCCATTGCTTTCATAGGAACAGGTGAAAAATACGAAAATTTCGAGTCTTTTAATAAAGAAAAATATCTGAACAATATACTGGGAACTGGTTAAGTTGAAAAAATACATTTTCCTGTTTTTATTACTTTTTCTTTTCTCATATCTCTTCGGTGAAGATTATTATTCCTCAAATGCTCTTGGAATGATATTAAAAAAAATATCACCAATGGTTAAGGATACGTATCTATGGGTAATTAAAGATGAATTCAACAGCAACGGTGAAATTCGTACTCTCTATAAGAACAGCAGAGAAATAAAAGTAATTAAAAGGAAAAAAGAGGGTGGAAAGATAATCAAAGAGGAATGGGTTGAAGGAAAATTAAAAAAAGAAAGTACCTATCAGGGGAGTTTTCTTCTGCGTGAGAAAACTTTTGACAATAAAGGGAATACTACAACTCTTCACTATGTGTGGAATGATGATTTCCTGAAAAGAATCGATTATTATAAAAATAATACTCTCATTTTTAGTAATCATTATCTTCTTACAAACAGTGGAAAGTTACAGCAGGTTCGGCGGGAATACCCCGGCGGGAAAAAAGAAACAACAGGGTTTCAGTATTCCGGAAAGTATCTTCTTACGGAATGGAACAGCTCAGACAATGATGAAACTATTTTCCGGTATAAAATGGGCCTTATGACTAAAATTGATAAATATAATGCCAATGGACTTGTTTCTGCCCGTGTTGTAACGGGAGAAGCATTAAATCGAAAAATTATAAAAGATTCAAACAAAAATGGAGATAAAATCCTTAGAAAGTACGATTCGAAAAACAGGTTAATCTATGAAGAATTTACAGGAAAAGGTAAGGGGAAGATTATTATCTATACCTATGTCGGAGATAAACTTTCAGAAAAACGTATTAAATCTCCAGGATTCCGGGAAGAGCACAGATATACCTATAATTCAGACGGTAAACTTTCTCTGGAAAAGGTTTTCCAAAACGGGGACCTGATAAAAGACAAAATTCCTCTGGGCAATGGGGAAACCGAAGAAATTTTCTATAAGAATAAAGCGGTGCTGTTTAAAGTCTATTATAAGAATGGGGTAGTTGTAAAACGTGAATGATTTGAAGTGGATACTGTATGTATCCTTACGGTATTTTAAAACAAAAAGAAAAAATAAAAACCTTTCCACCGGTTTTTTTTCCGTCGCCGGTATAGCAGTGGGGGTTATAGCCATGATTTCAGTACTTGGTGTTATGAATGGATTTCAACTGGGGTTTATTAATAAGATTCTTGAAATAAATTCGTTCCATATCAGGGCTTACGGTAAGACACCTGTTATAGATACTTCATTTGTTGCAAAGGTCAGAAAAAACAAACGTATTAAAAGTATACTTCCTTTCAAGGATTTTCAAACTCTAGGTAGGGGAATATCAGATTTCAGAGCATGTAAAATTAGAGCAGTTCCTGTAAATGCGGCAAGGCTAGATCCCGATTTAATTGCCAATCTTGGTATTACTGAGGGGCGTTTTGATATATCTCATCCCCGCTCGATTGTATTGGGCTCCGTTTACGCATCATCCATTGGTGTGAAGGTGGGAAATTCCCTTACCCTTATCTCCATGTCAGGCAATTCTTTTCGTACACTGGCTCCAGTGCAGAAAACTTTCACCGTAACAGGAATATTTAAAAGCGGATATTATGAATATGACAGCTCACTGGGGTTTATTTCACTTAAAAGTTCATTTGATATATCTTCGGGAAACGAACCAATCATATATGGTATCAAATTGATTAACCGGTACGGTGATAAACAGGCACTTTCAGAAATACGATCCTATACGGACTCTTTAAATCGTTTGGTGTCCTGGCGTACGTATAACCGTTCTTTTTTTGGAGCATTGAGGATAGAAAAAATAGCAATGATACTGCTTGTCGGGCTTATATTTTTTGTTGTAGCGGTAAATATAAAAAATTCACTTGAAAGATCAGTGTATAAACGTAAAGAAGATATTGCCATTTTAAGATCACTTGGAGCAACTCCCGGGAAGGTAAAAACTATCTTTATTTTTGAAGGAGTTCTTATCGGGTTTTCAGGGGGTGCCATTGGTGTTATTCTCGGACTTGCAGTGGCAGTTAATGTGAATGGGATTTTTGCGTTGTTTTCCCTGATTTCTACATTTTTTCTATCAATTCTGGATACTTTTTTTACGCCATTTTTATCTCAATCAGAGTACTCAGTCAGACTCTTTTCGCCTGCTTACTTCTACATTCAAAAAGTACCGGTAATAATATTGTTTCATGAGGTTCTCTATATTTTCTTTTTTGCATTTTTTTCTTCTATTGTTGCTGCATGGTCAGCTTCTGGAAAAATTTCCGAATTTAATCCTACGGAGATACTTAGGTATGAATAATTTAATGGAGATTCACAACCTTAACAAAGCTTTTATAGCAGGAGAGGAAAACCTTACTATTATTAAAAATCTAAATTTAAGTGTGGAAAAAAACAGTATTCTGGCAATAACGGGGGCCAGTGGAAGCGGGAAGAGTACATTGTTAAATTTAATTTCAGGGCTTGATTCTCCTACTTCCGGATCAATTGTTGTAAAACACAGAAACGTTGAATGTATGTCAGAAGCAGAATTGTCTCTGTATCGGAGATTATCCATTGGTTTGATTTTTCAGTTTCACTATTTGCTTAATGATTTTACCGCGCTTGAAAATGTAATGCTTCCGCTTTTTATGGCAGGGGAGACTAAAAAAATTGCTCAAAATTGTGCTTTTGATCTTTTGAGAGAAGTAGGCCTTGAGGAGAGAGTTTCCCATTATCCACAGGAACTTTCCGGTGGTGAACGACAGCGGGTTGCAGTAGCACGTGCTTTAATAAACGGGCCTGAAATAATACTTGCAGATGAACCTACGGGTAATCTTGATGAGAAAAACTCAAAAAATGTTGAGGATTTATTATTCTCCCTTGTAAAAAATCATTCAAAGACACTTATTCTTGTAACTCATAATGAAGAATTAGCACGCCGTGTCAGCCGGCATATGATACTTAAAGACGGAGAACTTCATACATTATGATGCTGGCCAGATCTCTGAAGCTGGGTACTCGATTTATGACCGGTAAATCAAGCAGCACCCTTTCACGACATATAGTTGGGGCAATTATTGGAATCGCTGTTTCGCTCATACCTCTCATTGTTGTTCTTGAAGTAACAACAGGGATGATAAGTGGAATAACGAACAGGTATCTTGAAATAGGTACATATCATATTCAGGTGCGTAATTATACAAAAATTGTTCCCGCTGAAGAAAAAAACATACTTTCAGAAATTAAAAGGATTCCTCGTGTAAGGGCTGTCTTTCCTGTTATTACCGGTGTAGGTCTTGCTTATTCAGCGGGAGGTAAAACGGGGGTTACTCTTAAAGCTCTCCCTGGAAATTACTGGGATATAGATAAGGGGATTCACCGGTATCTTTCAATAAACTCAGGACGATTTGATCTTTCTTCTGAAGATGCCGCAATGGTCAGCGTTGAGACTGCAAGGAATCTCAAAGTTAAACCGGGTGACAGGATAAAAATTCTTACTGCCAGGAAAATCGGATTCAACAGGACAGTTCTTAAACCTTCTTATTTTATTGTTAAGGGTATATTTTCCACTGGATATTATGAGCTTGATTCTTTGAGTGTTTATATAAATATACACAAAGGTGAAGAACTTTTTAGTGGACCGGAAAACCATCTGATAGGAATAAAAGTCGACAATCCGGAAAAAGATACTCATAGCATTGCTTCTCATATTCAAAGTATTTTACCTGTCAACTGGTTTGTTTTAACATGGTTTAATCTGGAAAAACCAATGTATGAGAGTTTTAAAACTACAAAATCACTTTTACTTTTTATTATGCTGTTGATTGTTCTTGTTGCGTCGGTAAACATTTCTTCTGCCCTGGTTATGATGGTAATAGAAAAAGAAGGAGATATTGCAATTCTTAAAAGCACCGGAGTAACAGGAGGAACAATAGTTACTGCGTATATTTATTCGGGGTTTATTATCGGGTTTTTAGGAACTATACTCGGGACAGTTTTAGGTTTATTTTTCGCGGTAAATATTAATGAAATTATTCACGGTATTGATTGGATACTGAATTTTGGAACGGGAATCCTCCACTATTTACTTTCACCCTTTACCCAGGTTGATTTTGCCAGAATATCTCTTTTTAATTCAACGTACTATCTTGATTATATCCCTATTAGAATTGATTTTATCAGTATTTTTATCATATGTTCATGTACTGTCATTCTTTCGATACTGGCAGCCCTCATTCCGGCGTTACGTGCGGGAAGAATACGGCCAATGGAAGTGATGCGCAGACAGTAATTCTCTCTGTTGACAGAAAAGAAAGTATTGATGAGTTAGTTCGATCAGAGCAGGTGCCTACTTCTA
>CAYSXD010000065.1:0-9782 GCA_964434925.1 uncultured Spirochaetaceae bacterium | reverse complement strand
ATATTAACAATCTGGCACAACTGGCATATTCCAAAGACCAGCAATCTGCAAAAAAGACTACTGTTGAAGGAGCTCTTGTTACCATTGATGATCATACGGGCCAGATACTGGCAATGGTCGGGGGAAGTGATTTTGAAACAAAGAAATATAATAGAGCAGTTGACGCGCATGTTCAGCCTGGATCAAGCTTCAAACCTCTGTACTATTCAGCCGCAATATCATCACGGAAACTTACTACAGCTACACGCCTTTATGATGGGCCGATAATTTTCTATGATGATAACGGAAAGGCATACACTCCAACAAATTATCTCGGCAGATGGCACGGCTCGGTACTTCTTCGATATGCTCTTGCTCACTCAATGAACGTACCATCTCTGCAGGTGCTGCAGAAGGTCGGTTTTGAAGCCGCAATCGACAGAGCTTCAAAGATGCTTGGAGAATATGATCAGAGGGAAAATAGAAGACTCTTCCCCCGTGGATTTCCACTCGGGCTGGGTGTAACGTCAGTTTCTCCTTTAAAAATGGCAAGGGCTTTTGCGACTTTTCCAAATCATGGGAAAGAGGTCGTACCAATTGCCATTACATCAGTTCTCGATAGGACAGGTAATATTATTCTTGACCCGGAAAAGGCACGATTAAGGGAAAGTCAGAACCGTAAAACCGACAACCAGATAATGACACCACAAGTAGCATATATTATGGTAAGCATGCTGCAGAGTACTGTTAAGTACGGCACGTTAAAATGGCCCAGGATTAGAGTTGGAGGTTTTGACGGGATGCCTATGGCCGGTAAAACAGGGACAACCCAGAACTGGGGTGATGCGTGGACTGTTGGATTTTCTCCTTACTATACAACTGCAATATGGTTCGGATTTGATACCCCGGGGAATTCTCTCGGAAGAGAATTAACAGGTTCGACAGCAACGGGACCGGTCTGGGCAGAATATATGAAGGAAATAAACAGAGGACTGCCCCGTATAAAGTTTGATAAACCTGAAACAGGACTTGTTGAACAGAAAGTATGCGCTGTATCAGGTAAACTCCCCACAAAATACTGTGATGACGGGCTGGTTGATGAGATATTTCTTGCTGGTACTGAACCAAAAGAATTCTGTAAAATACATACGTTTAGGAAAAACAGAGAGGAATCGCTGATAAACAAACTTCAGGATACGCTTACCATTGAAAACTTTGGTATTGATACATATGATTCGGGAAACTTCCCGGGCCTTAACAAAACAAATAATACTGACAACACGCAAAAGCAGAATACAAATCCACTTCTTGAATGAGCATGGAAATACGTATTAATGAGATACAGATAAAAAAACGCGCACGTCACAATTTGGGCAGGCTTACGGATCTTGCAAATAGTATGAAGAAACATGGTCTGATGAATCCGGTTATTCTCACAGAGAATAAAGTTCTTATATCGGGACACAGAAGGTTGGAAGCAGCACGCAGCCTTGGCTGGAAAACCATTGAAGCCCGTATTCTATCTGATTTAAATGACATTGAACGCATGGAAATGGAAATTGA
The DNA here is from genome assembly GCA_964434925.1 of uncultured Spirochaetaceae bacterium. Classification (GTDB taxonomy): domain Bacteria; phylum Spirochaetota; class Spirochaetia; order B11-G9; family B11-G9; genus S145-15. The sequence goes on along the minus strand of CAYSXD010000065.1, from coordinate 8,240 downwards.
TGAAAATCTTCACAGAAAAGATTTCACCCCGGACGAAATAGTGGAAGCATTTCATAATCTTGATAAACTAAAGAATCCACGCCCTCTTCGTCTGTTATGCAATTCGGTTAAATCCTTCTTTGCCCATTTCCTTAAAAAATCACGGTAATACTTTCAATGATTCGGAATCGAGGGCTCTTACTATACCCGTTTTTGTTTGCACATACAGTTTTGTTTTATCAAACTGAAGCGGTGTAATCGGCAGAACCTCTACAGCTGAACGACTCTGAAGCTTTAAATGTGTATCAAAGCGAGCCGCATACCATTTTCCATCTTTTCTTGTTACCGAATAAAAATAACCATTCCTGTACACAAGTTCAGATCCTGAATAAATATCATCCGCTCCGGTTTCCTCAACTTCCAGAGTTTCTTTATTCATAGTCATTAGACGCACTGCCTTAGGAGGTTTATCAACTCCTGAAATAAAAATGAGAGAATCATTAACAAGAAGAAATTTCCTTCCCCGAACAGTGTTGAGTGTTGATTTCCGGTAAATAGCTCCTGTTGTACCATCAATCAGTACAAACCGCCCCATAAGACCCGAATTATTATTTTCCACATAGAGAAAAGGTATCAGACGCGGGGTTGTAATTGTTCCCTTAGAGAGAGAATTCTTTTTCTTCTCAATGAGTAGTTTTTCATCCTTTGCTATTTGTTCCCGCTCCTGCTGGACTGATTTCTGACGGTTGGCATTTTGCTCTTCCTGCTTCTTAATTTCCTGCGTCGCCGTAGTAACTTTCGTTTCTTTTGTTACTATTTCAGCAAGAGTTTTCTGTTTTTCCGTTGGAGTACCGGTAGATTCCTGAACAGCCGCTTTCTTTTTTTCCAGAGATTTCTTTTCTTTTTCCAGAGCTTTCTTGGCAAGTTCTATTTTATTCTGCTCGGCCGTTATTTCCTTTTCCTTTACTTCCACCATTGCCTTGCGTGGTTCTATACCTTTATCCGGTTTGCTGCGCAGATTTTGTATAACATCCTTATTACTCACTGTGGTTAGGTGAACCCTCTGTCCGCTGCCGGGAGAAAGAGGAATAAGTATCTGGGTTTTACCAGGCCATTCATTGTACCGTGTTGAAATTCCAGCTTTCTCCGGGTCAAGAACGGCAATAACTTTCCCTGCGTAAACTGTTTTAAAATAATCTATATTCTTACGATAGAATGCATTGTAATACGTTATAAACTCAGCAATTACCTTCGCATCCGATTTCCGGTACCCGTAAAATGATTCAAGATAGCCACTGAGTATTCTGCGTACATTAGCTATGTTATCAACAACAGCATCCTTTTCTATACTGAAAATATCAGCATTAAGAAGCCCTCCCCCATTTTTATCAATAATATGAAGCACCCGATACCTTGAAAAATAATCTGAGCGCTGTAAATCCCGGGACAGTTCTTTCCCGAGAGCACTTCCTATTCCGCGAATTTGCGCGGCCGTTTCAAACTTGCTGTAGGGACCTTCATAATTAAAAAATTCAACAGAATCCTTTGATACTTTAAAAAGTTCTTTTTTATCAACATTTTGCGCAGATACAGGAAGAATGGCTGATAAAATAATAAAAACTATAATTAAACGCTTCATTTTCTTTTCCTTATTTTCAGTATAATACGTCCTGAAAAATTATCCACCTATTTTTTTAAAGAATTTAATAATTCTAAAGCGTATTCCCTCGCCTGCTTTGAACTGCTGTCGTTAAATACCGATAGAATAAGGTGCACACCTTTATCACCTAACAGACCGCTGTACTGATATATCTCTTCCAATGTTTTTAAAATGGTCATACGATATGGTTCGTTCATATCTTCCGGAAGATTATTGCTGTAAAAATTCGAAAGAGCGAAGACCGTTCTATTTTCAGGGTTAATACCAAGCATTCCAATGGAAGTAATTATCGACTTTTTGGCATATTCATCCCATTCACGGGGAAGGAGGTTAATAAGAAATTCCTGACTTTTAAAATCTCCATAAAAGCCAAGGAGGGTGTCCGCTCTGCTCCGGATTACAGGGAAGTCATTAACCAGGGAACCCTTTTCCTTCAGCGGCCGTGTAATACAATCGGATGCAATATATTGAAGCAACGGAATATAAAACGACTTTCCATTATCCGGTTCCTTCGAAGATAGTCCTTTTTTAATTGAATTCAGGACTTTTGAAAGGTTATTAATTCTATTGGAATCTGCCAGAATTTTTAGATACGAATATTTGTTGGATCCGTAATTATTTTGATTATAATGTATCTTTTCGGGATTATACAGCACGACCCTGTTACCTTCGGAATTTCCATTCATCAATGGCCAGTGATGATTATACTGCGCAACAACCTGATCAGAATACCCTACGACATAGACATTCCAGTCACTTGATCCGAAAGCCATCCCTCCGTAACGCGTATATGTTTCTGCCGAAGATGGCTTTCCAATAGTAATAGAACCAACAAATCTGCCGCTGAAATTATAATAGCTAATGGTTCCTGCTGAATCTTCAGTAATAATGCTATTCCCAAGAATACCCAAGGACGTAAGGAGCCTTTTCCCGTGAACGGTCCACCTGAGACGTCCTGAAGAATTAAGTGAAAGAATATTTACACCGGAATTGCAAAAAAGTACATTGGAAAAAGAAAGAACAAGAGCACTGACAGGAGCCTGTAGAGTAGTACTCCATAATTTCCTACCATCCATGCTGACGGCTACTACTGTACCGGTTTCCGTTCCACCGTAAAATACAGTATCCGTACACAAAGATGCCAACAGCTTACCGGAAAAAAGAAATTCCCATTTTTTAGTACCCCATTTGTCTAATGCGTACAACCGCTCGTTAATACACGGTACTAATAGGTATCTATTATTCATTACAGGAGCCCCGGACGGCAAGGCGGGAAGTTTTTCACGGTACCGGATGATTCCCCTGTGGCTGACAGCATAGACATACCCTGAACTGGTAACAGCAAAGAGAGTACCTACATGGCCGGAAAGAGTATTCCCAAGTATATTACCATCCAGTCCAACTTGCCAGATAAATTTGCCCAGAGGGTTAACAGCAATTATCTTTCCAGTCCCTGTACCAATGTAAATCGTATGATCATTCCCGATAGTAAGTGAAGAAACCGGAGGGTCCCGCATAAAGAAACGCCAAATAATATTCCCGGAATCTGAAAGAGCATACAGAAATCTGTCCTCAGACAGCACATATAATCTATGTTTCTCCGAATCATAGGCAGTTGCCCTGATGCGCCCGCCCGTCGGATACTGAAGCATTATCGTTGGATTTTTTAACGCGAAAAGAGTTATTGAAAGAAAAAATAAAAATATAACCAATATCCATCGTTTATATATCCAGTGTCCATACATAAAAAGAGTATAGCATAAAAAGTATTAAGGGATATAAAAATCACACTTCCATGAAATATTTCAAAATAGAGACGCCATATGCCTCAGCCCCGACCACTAAAATTGACCGGGATTGATTTCGGTTTGCTTTGTAGAAACTCGATTTTACCGGTCAGGATGATTGCCGGGACTTTTTCGATGCTCCTTTTTTCTGCTGTGAGCTTTCTTTGATGCAAGCCGTCTCTCTCGTGATGCCCGGGAAGGTTTTGTCGGTCGTCGTTTTCGGCGCCGCTTAAGAGCAGAGAGTATCAGCTGCAGTGCTCTTTCCTCTGCATCGGTACGGTTCTGGGCCTGGCTGCGTGAAGAAGAGGAGTGAATGACAAGCTCCCCCGCCGCATTCAGCCTGTTTTCCAATCGGGAAAGCATCTGAACTTTATACTGATCGGAGACAGGAAGAGATCCAACAGGCAGCCTTATAATAACTTTTGTATCGGATGTATTAACGTACTGCCCTCCCGGGCCGCCGGAACGCGCGAAACTCAGTGTTTCATTCTGTCGGATCCAGTTCTCAATTTCCTGTTTTTCCATTTTCTTATGAGCAGTGTTATCTGCGTTCTCCCTTTTCTACCATAGTATACTATCACTAAATGAAATTTTCCACACGAAGCATTAATAAAAAATTAAGGCAAACAATCTTGTCAGATATATTCTGGACGGGACAGGGTTTGGTGGTGGCCATGATTCAATGGCAGGGGGGATTTCTTCCGGCAATAAATCTGGAAAAGGATAAAAGTCTTCACACATTTGTCAGATACAGAGCAATAACTTTCCTTGAAAAATTTAATTCATAAAAGGATGAAACCTGAAAGTAAAAATGTGAAGCTACAATAATTTCCTTGCTATTATCAAGGCTCTGGATTATTATTGTATAATGCTCTACTTTATTTCTGAACTTCTGCTCTTCTTTCATTTTTCGCTTGTTTTTTCCCTGACGATTTTGTGCATTGTACTTTATATAAAGGCTAAAGACCCCCTTATTAGAAACTTTCTATATGTGCTTTTACCTCTCGCAATCTACACTATAATAGCCTTTCTCTACTATTTTGCCTCTTCCAGTATGCTTGTGATATCTGAATCCGTTCAATCGGCACTGGCTCTCTACGCGACGATAGTTGTGGTTCTTTCAATTGTTCTCTTTGCACGTGGTGTTACACGGTATCTGGTGGATCTTCTTTCACTTGAAGAAAAAAGTAAAAGACTTGCTGTTGTTGTCATTAACATAGGAAGTTTTATTTTTCTTATTTTCAGTATTTTTTTTATATTTCTACAAACCTCAGCCAACTGGGAGTATGCTCTTAGAATTGCTTTAAATAAACTTTATATTTACAGTTCTCTCGTACTTATTCTTCCTACTATAGTAGCTTCCGTTTTTCTTCGTAATAAAAAGGGAAGTGTGAACTATGGGCTCCTTTCCCAGATAATGATTGCGTTTTATCCGTTGCTGCTTTTTGTTCCTCTTGATCTTGTATTTTTTATTTCAAGTCCCTTTAAGTTAATTGATATCTCTTATTCACTTTTTTCCATTTTTGTCTATCTGTTTATTGCCCGCCATTATATTTATAACTATGAACCGGAAAAGAAAAATCTAATGATGGAAATAGATACATTTTATCATCAGAATGATGTCAGTAAACGGGAAAGGGAGATTATAGATCTGCTTCTGGATGGTAAAAGTAACAAGGAAATTGCCTGTGAACTTTTTATTTCATACAATACGGTAAAAACACACGTAAAAAATATCTACCGGAAACTGGAAGTTTCCAACAGGGTACAGCTTGTTCATAAAATCAAGATCACCCGCTGAATCCTGATTTTATTCGGGAAAAGAAATCATCGGCTTCCTTTTCATCGACAACCATTTCCGGCTCATGGAACTCCACCAATTCCTGCGGTATCTCTTCAAGAAAAGGAGAAGGGCCCGTATCAATAATTTCATGACCGATTTTGCGAGTTCTGCAGCTTGTAATAAATAGTTTTTGTTTTGCCCGGGTAATAGCTACGTAAAAGAGCCTGCGCTCCTCTTCTATATTTTCCGGGTTTTCTTCAAGCGATCGTGCGTGGGGAATAATTCGATTTTCAACACCGGCAAGAAAAACAATTTCAAATTCCAGTCCTTTTGAAGCATGAATAGTCATTAGATTGACTTTTCCCTTTTCATCCTCAATGTCATCATCCCGTGTAATGAGGGTGATTCTATTTAAGAAATTCCCAAGTTTTTTATCGGGATTTTCCGGGTTTTTTTCCCACCGTTCGAATATATCCATAAATATCCCGATATTTTTGTACTTCCATTTTGCGACCTTATCATTCTTCTGATGTTCTGACAGAAGATGCCCCCAGTAATTAATTCTCTCAATCAGGTCCCGTACTGTTGGAACTAGTTTTTCACCTGTAGCTATTTTTTCTCTGTAATCCTCTATTAAACTGATAAACTCATCTATATTTTCTTTTGCTTTTGGCGTAACGGGAGCATCTGCCGCCCATTTTAGGGCAACCATGGCAGAGTAGAGGGAATACTCCTGCCTTTCCGCTACTTCTCTAATTTGTTTTAACGTAGCGTTTCCAATTCCTCTTCTCGGGGTATTAAGAATTCTCAGAAGGTTAATATTATCATCCGGATTATCAAGTATCCGAAGATAGGCGACAATGTCTTTAATTTCCTTTCGCTGGAAAAAACTTTTCCCTCCGGAAACTTTATAAGGAATGTTTTCAGCTAAAAATGCGTTTTCAATAACCGCGCTTAGACTATTGGTCCTTACAAGAATTCCAAAATTATGATACTTAATTCCCTCTCTCATGGAGAGGGATTTTATCATTTCAGAAATAAATTCGGCCTCTTTTGTTTCATTATCCGGATAGTAGATCTCAATCGTCCTTCCGTTCTCTTCTCCCGTCCATAGTTCTTTTTCTTTTCTGTTTTTATTGTGAGAAATAAGGTTATTGGCAGCAGCCAGGATATTTTTAGTTGACCGGTAATTTTGTTCAAGTTTAATTTCAATGAGTTGTGGAAAATCTTTTTCAAAATTTACAATATTCTGATAATTTGCCCCTCTCCAGGAATAAATTGATTGATCATCATCCCCCACAACACAGAGATTTTTATACCGGATTCCAAGAAGTTTTATCAGTTCATACTGGCGAAGGGATGTATCCTGAAATTCATCCACCATTATATATTTGTACTGTTCCTGGTAACCTCGCAGAACGTCGGGAAAATTGTTGAATATTTCCAGAGGAAGATAAATAAGATCATCAAAATCAACAGCGTTGTACAGGAAAAGGTGTTCCTTATATTTCTCATAGAGTTCCCGAAAATTACTGTTGGAACTGTCCCACGGGGATCGTCCCATTTTTATGGATGAAAAAATATTTGCTATTTCAAACGTATCAAGGGTATCGGGATGAACACCCATCTCACGGGCGGCGTTTTTTATAGCGGATATTTTATCTCCCTGATCATAGATACTGAAGTTTTCATGATAGTCGAGAAGATGAATTGTTTTCCTTAGTATTTTTACACCGAATGCGTGAAATGTAGAAACAGTCAGGTTTGACAGTTTTTGTCCGGTAATCTCTTTTACCCGTTCAGCCATCTCTTTTGCCGCTTTGTTGGTAAAGGTCAGAGAGAGTATATTGGATTGATGAATCCCTTCTTCAAGCATATATGCCATACGGTAGGTAATCATTCTTGTTTTTCCCGAACCTGCTCCGGCAATAACAAGAACAGGACCTTCTATCTTTAAAGCAGCCTGCAGCTGCTTGTCATTGAGCTCTTTTTCAAGTTGGATTGACAATGTGTAATCTCCTAAAGCATTACCTGTTTTGTAAAAATGGAGAAAGCAGATATACCGAAATACGAAATAGCGGTAACAATGATACCGGAAATTAATACTCCTATAAGAACACTCAGGAAGGTTTTATGTGGTTCCAGTCCCATAAGCCACGCTCCCAGAGTACCGGTATATGCTCCCGTTACAGGAAGAGGAATGGCAACAAAAAGCGCTAATCCCACGTACCCGTACTTTTTAATTTTACGTTCAATTTTGTGTCTGTTTTTCGCTACAAACGAGTTAAAAACTGTTGCGTACCACTTAAACCGGATTAAAAATTTATGCAGTGTGTTTAAAAAAATAAATACAAGCGGGCCAACAGAGGCGTTCAGTAACACACAATAGATATAGGTAAAGAGTATCGGCTCCTTATTCCCCAGGGCAAAGGGAATAGCCCCCCGCAGTTCTGAAATAGGCAGTAAAGCCAGCACGGCGGTAATTAGTAATGTTCTCACTATTGAAACCTCATGAATATGTTTACTTGATTTCGATTGCGTCAGCTGGGCATACTTCATGGCAGCAGTAGCAGCGGATACATTTGTTATAATCCACAGCGACATACTTACCATTTTCACCTTCTTTATACCAGTTTGCGTTGGACGCGCAAATTTCAATGCATTTACCGCATTTTATACACTTTTCTTCAATAAAATAAGGTCGTGGTTTATGCTTTAATGTATACCGCTGAAAAATTTTAGAGTTTTTAAAAAGGTTAAAACTGATATTTCTCTTTTCATTCCGGGGTATAAGATGAAAGTCGGCAACTTTTATTTTCTCCGGGTCATCACCTACTATGTGTATATCCTGTTGTGAATTAATTCCAAATTTTCTCATTAAGGCCAGGCGGTTAGTTGGAATATCCATAGGATCATATCCGATGAGAGAAGAAGCAATAATATCCAGTGCAGGGAGGTTTCTGCTTCCTAAAACAACCTTCATCGGACGGGGAGTACCGTTTGCCGGGCCGGGGCCTTCCATGGCTATTAT
>CAYSXD010000064.1:0-9788 GCA_964434925.1 uncultured Spirochaetaceae bacterium | reverse complement strand
GGAAAATTCTCTGTTTACTTTACCTTTACCGTCATGGAAGAAGATTGTGACGGTATGTGCTGGAAATATCTCATTGAAGAGGAAAAATTTAAACCTGATTTTTTTGTATCAACCGAACCGACAACCTGCCGGATTTACCGGGGGCACAGAGGCCGTATGGAAATTGTGGCAAAAATGAAGGGAGTATCAGCTCATGGATCTGCTCCCGAACGCGGTGTGAGCGCAGCGTATAAGGCATCTAAAGCGGCTCTGGCCATGGAAAAATTGAATGCCGATTTGCAGCCGGACGATGATAATTTTCTGGGAAAGGGTACAATTGTTGTTTCCCAGATGGAGGTAAAAGGACCGTCACAATGTTCGGTTCCGGACAATGCAATGCTGTATATGGACAGACGTCTTACCTGGGGCGAGGATGCTGATCTTGCAATCGGCCAGGTTAAAAAGTATATGGCGGAGGCAATAGGCGAAGAAGAGGATGCCATTGATGTGTATATGCCGGACTATAAAAAGAGAGGCTGGAAAGATACCGATTACGGCCAGGAGTTATATTTTCCTACATGGAAAACGCCTGAGAACCATGTAATCGTTACCTCAGGTGTTGATGCCTATAAAAAACTTTATAACAAGGAACCTGTGGTGGATAAATGGACTTTTTCAACAAACGGAGTTGCAACAACCGGGCGTCATAAAATACCTGCTATCGGATTCGGACCAGGTGATGAGGAACAGGCCCATGCTCCCAATGAAACTACCCGTGTGGAAGATCTGGAAATTTGTTCAGCGTTCTACTCGATGCTTCCCTATACACTGGAGAAAAAACTTTAAAACAGGAAGTTGGCTTTCAGCTGGAAAGAGAAGTATATTGAGATAAGGTGGAATCGGTCTTTTCCTGACGGGAAAGGCCGGTTGTCGTGTTTGTTTTAGTAAAAAGGATGTGTTGTGATGAGTAAGGTAATTAGTACTTCTGTCCGAAGAATTGACGCGGAGGATAAAGCATCCGGAAAGGCCTGGTATATTTCTGATTATGAATTTGATGGTCTTTTGTATGCGCGTATGCTCCGTTCAGAAAGACCCCGTGCGGTTATTACAAATATTTCTCTTCCTGAATTTCCGGAAGGATATTTCTATATTGATGGAAAGGATATTCCTGAAGCTGGTAAAAATAATATAATGATGATTAAAGAAGACTGGCATGTTTTTGCTGAAAAGGAAGTCCGGTATATTGGTGAAACAATTGCACTTGTTGTTGGTCCCGATAAGGAAAAGGTGTTAACTCTTCTTTCTCAGATTACCGTATCATACGGGGATAAAGAACCGGCGTATACGATAGAGGAAGGTCTTATCTGCAAAGGCGGGCCAATTCATGGGGAAGATAACCTTTTTGGTGAATATGATCTAGTGAAAGGTGACCCGAAAAAAGCTTTTAAACAGGCCGTAAGGGTTGTTGAGGGCGTCTATAGAACCGGTTTTCAGGAGCATCTGTATATGGAACCTCAGGGGATGGTCGGTACCTGGGAAGATAATAAACTGACTTTATATGCTTCCGCCCAGTGTCCCTTTTATATCAGGAAATCGGTTGCCGGTGTTATTGGTGTAAAAGAGGAGGCGATTAGAATTAAACAGGTAACAACAGGCGGTGCGTTTGGAGGGAAGGAGCACTTCCCCGATGTTATAGCCACCCCCCTTGCTGTGGCGGTTAATAAAATACGTAAACCAATTGAACTTGTCTTTGATCGAATTGAGGATATAAGTTTTACCTGTAAGCGTCATCCAAGTAAGATTACTATTAAAACCGCCCTTGATAGGAATAATTCCATACTGGGTATTGATATAGATACACTTATTAATGGGGGAGGGTATGAATCGAGCACTCTTATTGTCCTCCAGCGCGCTCTGATCCATGGGCTGGGTGTGTATAACATCCCCTCCGTTCATGTACACGGCCGGGCTGTTGCAACAAATACTTTTCCTTCGGATGCCTATCGGGGATTTGGCGCTCCACAGGGTCTATTTGCTATAGAACTTCATATGAGCCAGGTTGCCCGGGCTGTTGATATGCTCCCGGCGGATTTCAAACGTTCATACTTTATTAAAAAAGGAGATATGACGGTAACCAATACAACTATGAAAGATGTTGTTAAACTGGAGGAAATGTTTTCTGCAGTAGATGAGATGTCAGAATATTCGAAAAAGGTGAAGGAGTATGAGCACAATCCATTAAAGGGTATTGGAATTTCTTTTGTTAACCACGGGGGCGGTTTTACCGGAAACGGAGAACAAATGATTATTAAGGGTGTGGTAAAAATGAAACGCATCGGAGAACAAAAGGCGGCTTTGTATGTTGCCAATGTTGAAATGGGGCAGGGGCTTCAGACGATTTTACGGAAAATTGCGGCAAAAGAGCTTGGCCTTAACTATACGGATATTGAATATGATAATCCGGATACGGACATTGTTCCCAATTCGGGTCCAACAGTTGCTTCACGTTCAACAATGGTTGTTGGATATCTTATTCAGGAATGTGCTAAAAAGCTGAAAAAACGATGGAACGAGGGTATTGGTGTTGAAACGGAACACCATTACACGCACCCGTCCGGACTGACATGGGATCAGGAAACTCTTCAGGGTGACGCCTATCCGAGTTATGGCTGGGGGACAAATGTTATCGAAGTTGAGATGGATCCCGTTACCTATGAGGTGAAAACAACCGGTATCTGGACGGCTTTTGATGTTGGTGTTCCCATTGATGATGCAATTATGGCCGGACAGGTTTCCGGAGGTGTAATTCAGGCTCTTGGATATGCTTCTCTTGAAAAGTGTGAAGTACTGAGCGGACGCTTTCGTCAGCATACAATGGCGGATTATGTTATTCCCACTACAATGGATTTCCCTGAAGTCAAAAATGTTTTTATAGAGAATCCGTATACATACGGACCTTCGGGAGCGAAAGGCGCGGGAGAACTGGTTTTTGATGCCGCGGCTCCCGCCTATGCGGATGCTGTTCAGCAGCTCACGAATAAAAATATCTATGAGATACCGGTAACGCCGGAAATGGTAATGGGGGTTCTGAAATAAATGAAAAAAATAGAATTTATATTAAACGGTAAGAAAGTGCAGGTCACCGCTGATCCGTTGAAACGGCTTCTGGATGTACTGCGTGATGACTTTAATGCTACCGGGGTTAAAGAAGGCTGCGGGGAAGGTGAATGTGGAGCCTGTTCGGTTATTATGGGCGGTAAACTGGTTAATTCATGTATGGTACCAATGGGGGTTGCCGAAGGCCGCGAAATTATTACTCCCGAAGGATTGCGGGAAACGGATAAAGGAAAAGTTCTTGTTGAATCATTTGCTGATTCAGGCTCTGTCCAGTGCGGTTTTTGCACGCCTGGCATGATGATTGCCGCCGATGCTCTGCTTGAGGAGAATAATAACCCTGACGAAGAGGAAATTCGGGAAGCTTTATCGGGGAACCTATGCAGATGTACCGGATACGACCTTATTGTGAAAGGTGTAAAAGATGCCGCACAGAGAGGATCGAAATTATGGTAAATTCTTACAGACCCTCTTCACTAAATGAAGCGCTTGCCTTAAAAGAACAGTATGACTGTATCCCCTTTGCAGGGGGAACAGACCTGATGGTAAAATATCTGAGCTGGAGCGGTACGCTGCCGAAATTTCCCGCAGATGTTCTTTTTATCAGTCAGTTAAAGGAATTAAATTATATAGAAAGAAAAAGTGAAACTCTTTTCATCGGAGCAGGCTCCACACTTTCTGATACTGGTTCTCATCCGGATGTTCCGGGTGTACTGAAAGAAGCTGTCCTGAGTATCGCGGCGCCGGGGATACGGAACATTGCCACTTTAGTGGGAAATATATGCAATGCTTCACCGGCGGGTGATTCAATCTGTGCTTTGTATGCTCTTGATGCATCTGTTTTATTGAAAAGTGTTAATTCAGAACGTATATTACCCGTAATGGAATTTATTACCGGCCCGGGGAGAACGGTTCTCAAAAAGGGTGAACTGGTAACGGCTGTTATTATTCCATTGGAAAAATCAAATAGAAGTGTTTTTAAAAAGGTTGGTACGCGGAAAGCGAACGCGCTTTCAAAACTTTCCTTTACGGCAGTTGCAGAGGTTAAGGGTGGAACAGTTGATGGCATTGCCCTTGCTTTTGGCGCAGTGGGACCGACAGTTATCCGTTCTGTTGAACTGGAAAAAAAGCTTAAGGGAAAGCCAGTTGATGAAATAAGAAAAAATACCGGTGAAATAATCCGTGATTACAGTTCTGTTATTGTACCCATTGATGATCAGCGTTCTACAGCAAACTATCGAAAGCAGGTCGCGCTGAATTTGCTGGAAGATTTTCTTGTGCATGAACTTTCAGAAGGAGTACAGTAAGCATGACACAGATACTTTTAAAAAACTGCTACTATATATTAAAATCAACACACGAAGAACCATTAAGGGGATGGGATCTGCTTATCAGGGATAATAAAGTTGAGCGTATGGCAAAGCAGATAGATTTTAAGCCATCCGGTTCTGATAGGATAATTGACTGTTCTACTCATGTGGTTGTGCCCGGTTTTATCAATACCCATCATCATTTTTACCAGACACTTACACGTAACCTTCCGGCTGTTCAGGACGCAAAACTTTTTGACTGGCTGGTGTACTTATATGAGATATGGAAACACCTTGATGAGGATGCCGTATACTATTCCTCACTGCTTGCTATGGGTGAGCTGTTGAAAACGGGTTGTACGACCTCGACGGATCATCATTATGTGTATCCCCGTCATATTACGGGAGATATTATGGGGTTGCAGTTTAATGCGGCGGAAGAACTGGGAATGAGGTTCTCCCCAACGCGCGGTTCAATGTCGCTAAGTAAAAAGGACGGAGGGTTACCTCCCGATACTGTTGTTCAGTCTGAAGAAGAAATTCTCAAAGACAGTGAAAGAGTTATTCAGCACTATCATGATGCGAGTGAACTCTCCATGCGGAAAATAGTACTTGCCCCCTGTTCACCGTTCAGTGTCACGGAACAGTTAATGAAAGATTCAGTGGATCTCGCACGGAAGTATGGTGTACGGCTCCATACTCATCTGGCGGAAACGCAGGATGAGAACGATTTCTGTGTTGAGATATATGGAAGACGCCCCTTAAAACTGATGGAAGATACGGGATTTATTGGTAATGATGTGTTTTATGCCCACGGAATTCATTTTAATGATGATGAATTGAAGCTCCTGAGTGAAACAAAAACCCACATTGCTCACTGTCCTTCCTCCAATATGCGCCTCGGATCGGGTATATGCCGGGTTACCGAGATGCTTCCGATGGATATAAATGTCGGCCTCGGCGTGGATGGATCAGCGTCAAATGATACATCCGATATGCTGGGTGAAATGCGTAACGCGCTGCTGCTGCAGCGGGTTCATTATGGGAGTAATGCTGTTACGGCAAAGGACATCTTCAAGCTTGCTACAATTAACGGCGCTAAGCTTTTGAACTTTGAGAAGGTTGGTGAGCTACAGGAAGGCTGGGCGGCGGATATGGCGATTTTTAATATAGATAGGATGGAGTACGCCGGGTCTCTTTCAGATCCGCTGGCTGCGCTTATTTTTTCAGGATACAATCACGGCACCGATTACACAATTGTAAATGGCAGGGTTGTGGTAGAACATGGTAAACTTCTTGGCGTAAATGAAGAGGAGCTTACCCGGAAAGCAAATGAAATCTCCGACAGGATGATTCGGGAGGCATAGATGATACAGGAAGCGGTGCGGCCGGCTTCATTGGAAGAAGCGGTAACATTACAAAAGCAGGGGATGATGTTTTTAAGTGGTGGAACACTGATAAACTGGGCCCCGGCGCAGGTGCAGCCAGAGAAAGTTATTCTTCTGGAAGGGCTTCTCTCTGAAAAAATAGAAAAAATTGGTGAAACGGTAGAAATTGGAGCCATAGCTTCATTGCAATCCGTTATTGATTCAGAAATTGTTCCGGAACCGTTGAGGATTGGAGCGGGATATATCCCTTCGCGGAATATCAGGAATATGGCAACTATCGGTGGCAATATTGCCGCCAACAGAGCCGATTCCTACGTTATTCCTGCTTTGCTGGCTCTAAACGCGTCAGTGGAACTGTCAGATAGTAAGAAAGTAAGTATCTATGAGTATATACAGGCAGAACGGAATGACCTTATTGTAAAAGTAATCCTTTCTCCCCTTGAAGGGACTGTTGTTATTGACCGGGCTCTGCGGTCTTCCGCGGCATATCCGGCAGCTATTACAGCTGTCCGGGTATCAAAAAATGACTGTGTTATCGCGCTAGGCTGCGCGGCACCGCATGTTATTCGCCTGAAGTCCGTAGAGAATGAAATTGTGGGCGGAAAATGGAATACCGAAGAGGCTATCTTTAATGCTGTCTACAGCATGATTGATCCCCCTGCGAGCATGAAAGAGACGAGAGCATATATAAAGTACATTGCTTCAACTCTCATAGCGCGGTCGGTGGAAGTATGCAGGAAGGGGGTTAAATAGTATGAAACTGTCAATTATTTTAAACGGAACCCCGAAGGAGATATATACCGGACCGGGAGAGAATGTTCAGAAGCTTTTAAAAAGGCTTGGAATAAATTCCGTACGGAACAGTGATGACGGATTCGCGTTTGCCGGAACTGATTCTGTGTGGTTGGATGGCAAGATAGTTAGTACATCACTTCTTATTGCCGCACAGATAGAGGGTAAGGAGATCCGTACTGTTGAGTATCTTTCAAAGGACGGTGTTATTTCGCCTGTG
The DNA here is from genome assembly GCA_964434925.1 of uncultured Spirochaetaceae bacterium. Classification (GTDB taxonomy): domain Bacteria; phylum Spirochaetota; class Spirochaetia; order B11-G9; family B11-G9; genus S145-15. The sequence continues at coordinate 2,985 of CAYSXD010000064.1, read as the reverse complement.
CAAAGCGCGATGATAGACGCCGGTGTTGTTCAATCGGCGTATAACATTCCTGCGGGGGCGCTTATGCTGGAAGAATTGCTTAACCGCATTCCCAATCCGGGTAAAGAGGATATAAAAGATGCTCTTTCCGGTTTGTTTATTCGTGACAGTGGATACGAGCAGTTTTACCTGGCAGTGGAACTGGCAAAAGAAAGAAGAAAAGATCCTGAATATACGACTAAAATTGCTCCCGAGTTTGATGAGAACTTACGGTTTATTGGTAAGGTAAAACGTAAAGTGGACGGAGCAAAGCTTGTAAGGGGAGAGAAGGTTTTTGTTGAGGATAAGGTGGAACCTGGTTCGTGTGTTTTGAAAATGCTCCGAAGTCCATACGCAAGCGCGTATATTAAAACGATCGATGTCAGCGGGGCAAAAAAAATACCCGGCGTGGTAGAAGTTTTTACGTATGAAAATACGCCGGACACCTGGTATACTCAGGCAGGTCAGGGTTTCCCTGAGCCTTCTCCCTACGATAGAAGACTTTTTGGCAGGAAGTTGAATCATGTTGGGGATAGAGTAGCAGGAGTTGTCGCAGAAACGGAAGAAATAGCGGAAAAAGCTTTGAGTGCAATAGAAGTTGACTATGATGTTCTTAAACCTGTTCTTTCAATAGAAGAAGCTATGCGGCCCGATGCTCCGGTTATTCATAACAGTGAAATTATCTATGTTGCTGGTGCTCCCGATGATCTTGCAGAGCAGAATAAGGATTTTGACCCGCGTGACGGGAAGGTAATCTATCAGTTTCCTATCGGCGGTGACCCCCATAGGAATATTGCCGCCAGTATTACCGACGGTATCGGGGATGTAGAGAAAGGGTTCGGGGAAGCTGATGTTATTCTTGAACGAACGTATGAACCTGCTTCCACAATACAGTGTACACCGCTTGAAATGCATACGGTATATACAAAAATGGATGGAGACCGGCTTATTATGCACTGTTCAACGCAGGTGCCTTTTCATGTCAGGAGGATAACCGCTTCGGTGCTGGGAATAAGTGAAAATAAGATTCGTGTCATTAAAGAACGTGTCGGCGGGGGATACGGTTCCAAGCAGGATGTTTTACTGGAAGAAGTTTGCGCGTATGCTACGTACAAAACGGGAAGAGCTATCTTTCATCAGTATTCAAGAAAAGAGGAATTTGAGTCCTGCAGTACCCGTAAAGGAATGAAGATCAGAGTAAAGCTTGGAGCTAAAAAAGATGGAAAGCTCACTGCTGTATATATGGATTTGAAAGCGAATGAAGGTCCGTATGGTGCGCATGCTCTTACCGTACCTATGAACGCGTGTTCAAAATCGCTTCCACTTTTTCTCTGTGATAATTTTAAGTTTGATGTGTCTTCCTACTATACAAATACCGCTCCAACGGGAGCGTATCAGGGTTATGGCGCGCCAAAGGGCTCGTATGCCATGCAGATGGCTGCGGCAGAGCTGGCTGACAAACTGGGGATGGACCCTCTTGAGTTTCTTGAATTAAATCGTGTGAGTGAAGGCTCTATGCTTGAAATTCTGAGATGTCTTGGTGAGGGGCGCGAAGGCGTTGCCGCGCCGGCGGAGAGCTGCGGTCTGGGACCTGCCCTTGAGCAGGGTGCTCAGATGATTGAGTGGGGTAAAAAGGAAAAATCAGATGATCCTGATGTAAAAATAGGCAAGGGTGTGGTTATAATACAGCAGGGATCCGGACTCCCGGGACTCGACCAGTCCAATGCAACCATTAAAATGCTTGGTGATGGTACGTTTATGCTTCTTTCCGGTGGAGCAGATCTGGGAACAGGGCTTGATACGGTGAGTGTAAAAATGGCGGCGGAAGTTCTTGCAACGGAAATGTCGAATGTATCTATCCTTTCTGGAGATACGGATAATACCCCCTTCGATACAGGAGCCTATGCTTCCAGTGGAACATACTTTTCCGGCGGAGCCTCGATGCTTGCGGCACAGGATCTTAAGAAAAAGATCCTCTCGGCGGCGGCTCTTGTGATGAAAGAACCGGTAGCGGATCTTTCAACTGAGTATCCCGGAAAGATTGTCGGCAAAGAAAGTGAATTGACGTATAAGGAACTTGCCTGGCATACCCAGAGCGGAGAGGGCAGTGGACAGCTCATAGGTGAGGGCCACTTTACCTCGGATGATGCTTCGTTCCCCTACGGAGCACATTTTGCCCAGGTAGCGGTAAATACACGGACGGGAGCTCTGAAGATACAGAAATTTTATGCCCTTATGGATGCCGGAATGCCGATAAATCCTGAACTTGCCCAGGGGCAGGTATATGGTGCCGTTATGAAATCAATAGGGCATACTCTATACGAGGGGCTTGTGTACGATAAGGATGGACATGCGCTTAATACGGATCTTCGTGGTTACGGTGTCCCCATGATAGGCGATGTGCCGGAAGACTTTAAGGTTGAGCTGATCTATACGGATGATCCGTATGGCCCCTACGGAGCAAAGTCAATTTCGGAGATAAGTGTTAATGGCGCGGCTCCGGTGATAGCGAATGCAATCCATGATGCTGTTGGTGTCTGGATGAGAAAATGGCCCATAACCCCTGAAGGCATCTTACGGGAGCTGGGCAAAATATGATGTAAAGACGCACGGTCGTGCGTCTATGAAAGAAACACTAAGTAAAGACACGATTAATCGCGTCTCAACAGGAGGAAAAATGGATAAAATCAGAATTGAAGAAATGATCAGGTCGCTTGGACGGCTGAACACAAAGGGAATGTACAACAGTGACTTCTTTTTAACATGGGAAAAGACGTATGATGAGCTTTCGGGAACCTTTGCTGTTGCAAAAGCACTTAGAGCAATGAGGGAACGGAATATTTCAACCCGTATTTTTGACAGCGGGCTTGGTATATCACTTTTTAGGGATCAGTCAACACGAACCCGGTTCAGCTACGCAAGTGCCTGTAATTTACTGGGACTTGAAGAGCAGGTGCTGGACGAAAA
>CAYSXD010000063.1:0-9839 GCA_964434925.1 uncultured Spirochaetaceae bacterium | reverse complement strand
TATCCGGCTCATCAAACACAAGTGTCGCCCCTTCCACATTTAACACATCCCCCGGTTTTAAGTCTCTCTTTTTGGTAAGCCTGTTGTTAACTTTAATTTCCCTGTCAGAAACAACGGTAAACACACCGGTCTTCTCATTCTGCACAATTGTCGCATGGGATTCTTTCATATCCGGGATTCCAGATATTGTAAAATCTGCCTGTAAAGACGCGCCGATTACTGTTTTTCCGGAGGTAAGCGCAATTGTTCTCTGTTGAGGTTTTCCCGCTCCAACATTAAGCATGGAAATTTCCGCGCGCGAAGCAGATTTTTCAAAACGTATAATTACCAGAAGAACCCAGATAATCAGGGTAAGCAAGAAAAGAATGACTGAAAATAAAAGAGGATCCTTCACGGGTGCTCCCATAAGCGAACGGGCATAGTATGTTTTTGTGTCCTCAGCTCCTTTGTACAATGCTCTTACACGGGGTGTTTCCATAAACACCAGGGGGGCCGAAATGGTAACCCGATATTCCATAGCTATCCGTCTCTGTATCTTTTGATAAATACTGGACAATTCGGTACTAGTCAATGCACTGTACATGGTACCTCCGGAATTAATACTTATCGCTGAAAGAGAGCTGTCTTTTTGACTGGAGAAGTTAATACCGTACAGGGTGGTTCCTTCTTTCCGCAGAGGTTCCAGAGCATCTTCAGGAAGATACACAACCTTGCCAAAATCAGGATTAGGCTTTCCAGACATAACAAAATAGGGGTAATTCTCTCCATCAGACAGGAGAATAATTGCCTTTCTTCCCCGGTACCGTGAAATATCCAGGGCAGCCTGGTGTATCGAATAATATAATTCCGTATATGAATTTTCGCTATCTGGTTTTTTTATTTTATTAAGAGCCTCGTTGATAGTTTCAATGTCTTTACCAGGTTCCACGAGAAGTAAGTATCGTGTGTTAAATACAGCTATACCAACCCGGACACCTGGGTTTTTAATGTTTTTCAGAAACTCACGTACTGCCCTTTCTGCATGGTCCATTCTTGTTCCTTCTTTACCATCTCCTACCTTTTCATACATACTACCCGAATTATCCAGAACAAATAAGAATGTTATTTTTGTGTCCGCTACTTTGTTCCTCGTCACATCCAGAATTTTTACAGGAAACATTCCTTCCGCTTTTTCATGTTCCATCCGGATTAATGAGGGATTAGCATTCATCAGAGGAATTCCACCGGCATCGGTCAAACTCAGATAGCAATCAATTGTTGAGGAAGCAAGCAGTCCGGATGAATCGATTTGGGTAATGGTCACATTCTGAGCTGAAACAGCTACGGGTACATTCATTACTACTGCTATCAATAAAAGAATTAACTTTGTTTTTGTCATATTTCATCTCCTCAAAATTATATTTTCCAAACAGAATGAAGCATTGAAAAATCCTGCTGTGTCATAATTATCCATTGCCGCTCAGGTGATGGAAGTAACAGAATTAACATCTGTTATACGGGAAGGTACAGAAATTTTGCGCTTCCGATCTGAATGACATCCTCATATTTTAGTTCCTGTTTCTTTACCGTTTCATCGTTAACAATCAAAGGGCCCTGAATTCCCTCTACAACCACTCCATCCCGATTGGCCCTAAAAACTGCATGGTTTTTTACAACACCGGAATAATTTCCCAGAGGAATATGAGCCCGGAGGGAAGAGCCTAACCGTGTATTCTTCATAATGAGTATATATTCTTTTCCCCGGTACGGCCCCGTTAAAATTCTTACAATACCGTACGAACGGGAATACTCAAAAAGAGTAAAACATAATCCTATTCCAACCCCCATCAGTACAAGGCCTGCACCTCTCGCAAGAAGTCCGTTTGACCAGAGACGGGTGAGAAACTCAAGAAGCAAACCACCGAGCAAACCGCCTGAGAACCCGCCTGCCATGCCAATGAAAGACCGCCTGGCTGATCCGCTTCTCAATCCGTCCAGTGAACCGATAACCAGCCCAAGCAGGCCCCATCCAATTGCTCTGGATATTGGGATAACAAGAGAATCGGTTATAGCCGAGGAAAAAAATTCGGTGTTCCCAATCGCATACAGCAGCCATTGAGCAAGAATCACCACTCCGGCCCCTCCTATAAGACCAAGGAAAGAACCGGCCACCCCCCCACGGAGAACACGTCTGTTATCTGAAAACATTATTCCCTCAGCACTGCCGAAGAAAAAACCGAAAAATAAGCCGATCGATGCTCCGGCAAGCCCGTTCCACAAAACATGACGTCCAATTAACTCACCGTAAAACAGAAGAATTTCAATGACAGCCCATGATGCCAACCCTGCAACACATCCAGTAAGAACCATAAATAGTTTCTTAATTACTGTAGACATACAAACTCCTTAGTGAACTGAAAATTTTATCTTCCCCGTTTTATCATCAATCGAAACAAATATAACAGTTGTTTTATGTATGTGTATTTCAAGGGGAACGGACAGTTTTTTACTCCTGTAGAGTATTTTCAGAATATATTTACCCGGGGATATATTCCCCTTAAAATGTAATGATTTATTCAAAGAAAGGTTTTGGGGGACAGCATCCGAGGAAAGAATGTGATCGGTACCATTTAGAAAAAATTGTATACTTTTCTTTTCTTTAGTAAGGGAAAGCCTCCCCGGCAACGGAAGTAGGCCGGCATTAATTTCCAGGTTGTCCTGCCCTGTTCTTATTTTTAGAGGAAACACTTTGGTAAAGTACAATTTATTTTTAATTCTGAATATATACACTCCTCCGGTTAAAAGCGGACCGGCATGTTCCATATCAATCCATTGTCCTTTCCGGTAGAGACTAACAGAATTCCCTCTGCTGATTGTTTGACCCGTCAGGATATCAGTAATATCAATTTTTACATTGGTAATTACCTGTTGTGTTCCACGTCTGTCTATCTTAATGATTTCTCCCTTCCGGGTTTCATATTTCAACTTCTGCCGGTCCCGTGAAAGGACAATGAAAGAATACCAGGTAAGGGTATCTTCTATTTCTACTTTAGCCCGATAGGCACCCTGTCTGACATAGACGGGAAATGAGCGAAACAGATATGATTCATACTCACGGCCGGTTCCCCTTTTTATAAAAATTATCTTCCTGTTCAAAACTTCAGGTATTGATTTGCCATCATCATGAAAAATATCCGTTTTGATAAATATTTTATTTCGCGGTTGTATTCCTACCGGAACTCTAACGGAAAAAATAACAGATCCAAAGTTATGCGGATGAAGCAATCCGTTATAGATTCCGGTAACATAACAAAACAGTCCCGTAAGAGCAATAACAGCAACTGCAATAACAGCTATTAATAATTTTAAGACAATCCTTTGTTTCTTTCGCTGTTTTGGCTTTACCGGTTCCTTTCCCTCTGCTAAATCCGATACAATGTCCGATAATTCTGTTTTATTCCATCCCTTTAAATAACGATCAAGTTCCTTTATAACAGGACCCAGATCCTTATACCGTTGCTCAGGCCGGGAATTCATGGATTTTCTGATTATTTTCAGCAGTATTGGATCAATATGAGGGTTAAATTTCCGGGGATGCATGTATTTCCCTTTCTGTATATTGGAAATGAGTTCCGGAGTAAAAGATCCGGGAAACGGTTTTTTTCCGGTAAGCATTTCATACGCAAGAACCCCGAGGGAATAAATATCCGCTCTCAGATCGACATTCTTTGTGTCATGAAACTGTTCAGGAGCCATATACCCCGGCGTACCAAGACTCATACCTTCACGTGTAAGACCTTCATCGGAATCTTCATCGGAAACAGCTATTCCAAAATCAACAAGTTTAATATCACCCGTTTTTGAAAGAAGAAGATTTGCCGGTTTAATATCCCGGTGAATAACTTTTTTTTCATGCGCATAATTCAAAGCAAGAGCGGTATTATACAAAATATATGCGGTAGTACCATTATCCAGATACCGCTGTTTTTTTATGACTTCATCCAGTGCTTTCCCGTCAATAAACTCAAGGACAATATAATATGACGAGCCAAGCTTAAAATGGTCATACATATTCACAACACCGTCATGACGAAAGTCCATTAAAATTCTCGCTTCACGTTTAAAACGTTCCGTAATATCCTTTCGCCCTTTTAATGTGAGCTTTTTAATAATAACCGGACGGTTCAGTGTCGGATGAATCGCTTTATACACTGCACCCATGCCGCCCTGAGCGATAAGAGCCTCAATTTTATATTTACCAATAGTTTCAGGTATTCTGGACATTGACTGACACCCCCTTATGCGGCAATGTAAAAATATTTCTGTCTATAGAAAATTCCTGCATATTTTTAATAAAAACAACATTATACGTATTCGGATTATGGATTTGAATATATTTTCCCGCCGCCCGAAGCCGGTAGTGTCCGGAAACAGACCGGTGTCCACCAAACATACATGCTACAGGATCATGGGGAAAATATTCATCCAGGTATTGCTCCACACTTCCATCCTCAGCTTCATCATTCCCCGTCCATGTCAGATCAAAAATAATCTTTCTCTGTGTCATGGATTCAATAAGCTCACTTCGCGTATGATACCTTCTCGGCTCCGCATGTGTTATACAAAACCGGTCTCCTACGGCAAACACGGGAAGCCTTTTTTCAAATTCATAGTATGTCTCAAAAACTCTGGTATTTATAAACTTCCGGAACCAGTAGGTTACCATAGCTCCTTCATAGACAAATTTTCCAAAAGACCTGTTGTCATCCGAATTCTCATTCGCTATATTCTCATGATTTCCTTTAAGAAAGTGAAAATTATCAGGGAAAGCTGTTTTTAGTTCCATCACCATCATCATTAAACCGAGACTTTCCCGCATTTCCTGATCCATTGCATGATGCTTTTTGAATTCACCGGTAAACTCTTCAAATGCCTTTTGCCATCGCCGGACAGCTCTGGCTTCGGCATGAAACCCATCTCCTACACAGACAATCTGGAGCCTTCCTTCTTTGAGTTCCTGATAGACTGTACGCATCATTCCGGGCGGTTCCCATAAAAGAAGAGATGTCAGGTATCCGATCCTGGCATGTAGATCGGGAACTATAATGGAAGGAATGGGATTGAGTATAATAAGTCCTCCGGGTTCACCAGTGCTGCAGGGAGGGCGGATGCGGGGGGATTCGGTTTCCAAAACAAAAAGGACCTTTTTCAGAGTACTCTCCAAATCTCCGGAAGATGGTATCTCCCTGCTCTCCGCTCTCTTCATAATTGCGGTATACAACCTATCTGCTTTCATTTTACTCAAAAATCAGTGTCTTATTCACTTCTGCAAACTCGTCAGCCAATACCTGGGTTACATCGGACAGGAGTTCCTCTTCCTCTTCAATTGGCATTTCCTCACTAACTACAGCAATTTTAAATACCGGAGAGCTCTTTAGTATAGGACCAATAGTAAAAACGGCCTGCTCCCCGATGGAAATATCCTTCTTCAGAACAGATCCTCCTTTACTGGCACTTTCCGGAACATCCGTACGAAGTCCTATACTGGCATAATCAACATTTCTTCCATCGTCACATAGCGGACCAATTGTTAAAAGTGAACCTGAATACGTCATGAGTAAACCGCCCCGGGCTTCATTCACCGGATACGTATCAACTTCTTCCAAATTCTCTTTTTCTATCCTGGATATAAAACCCTCTTCTTTTTCCAGCCAGCCTTTTGCAAGAATCTCCAGTGCATCTTCTCCTTCAGGTAAATTTATTGAACCGGCAAGCTGTTTTAAATGATTCTGAACTTCTTCCGATACTTTCGCAAAATAATCTTCCATCTTTACACCTCCAAGGTATTTTTATACATACCATGATAATACAATTTTCCACAAAATTCCATTTTTTTCGTAAATATTTGAAAATATGTGATATACTAAACAGATAGTTAAGTTATTATTCCATAAAGAACATGTAGATACAGGAGTGAAAGATGGCATTTAATGAATTACCCGAGTACATAAAGTCGCATATGGAATCTCTTATACAATCATCAGAACTGCCGGATACTACCGACTTCAGGAATCTTCTATCAGATACCTGGAACAAGAAATGCCTTCTTTTTGAACAGCAGGTTAAAATTCTTAAAATGGAAATTACCGAATCTTTTGAACAGAAAGATCCGCGGGGCATTATTATTTTAACCTACTCCGGTTCCATTGTCGGTATTGGGCCAAATGGAAAAGACAGAGATGTAGAGTATGCCAGTATCCATTTGCGCAGTGACGTACCAAAGACAATCTCCATTCAGGCGGCGGAACTGGGTTCCGACATTCGAAGGGGCCATGCAGTAATTTTCTCCAGGGGTCAGATTAAAAAGACATCGGCCGTCTATAAAATGGCAGTCTGCGGGACTTCTGTTCCGATAGAAAAACAGAAGGAACGCATAAGGGAAGGATTGATTTTCCTTACAAACGGATTTATGAAAATTAACCGGAGTATTTACATTGATAAAACAAACATCCCCGATCAGTTTACGGCAAAATCCATGGCCCGTTATATTGCCAAGAAATATGATATAACAGGAACCCTTGCTAAGAGGATTCTTGATGACTACACCCTTCTCATCGAAACAGGGATGCTTTTAGGGGAGACTGTCCCGCTTGGAAAAATAGGCCGCCTTTCATTAAAAAGGAAAGAGGCTCAGAAAGCACGGATTGTCCGTCACCCTGAAACAGGGGAGGAAATAACGGTAAAAGCAAAACCTCCAACATCAGTTCCCAAAATCTCTTTCAGTACCTATATAAAGGAGAAAGCAGCTGATGCCCGGGACGATACAATAGCTTGATATTAGTATTGAATATATTAGTTAAACAGGAAAAGAAAGAACAACTCTATAAGTACATTTGCTGCAGTATTTTAATGTCGTTGGAACTTCTGTTCTTTTTTCTACCGGTTCATGTTTTAGGTTTTTCAATAAAAACTCTTTACTTCCATTAATTCCAGCAAATATACAAAACCACTGCGATTTTCAATGTAATTTGGTTAATAATTTGTAAATATCTTGTACTATCTGCGATTTTATAAAATATTTGGCTTAATATTAAGATTTGTTACATTATTTGAAAAATTATTCTAAAATAAACTGTTATTTTCAGTAACTATACCAAATTAATCTATTGACATAAAATATATATACATATTTACTACAATTATAAATATTTTTTTGATAATTATTAAATAATTAAACGTAAAATAGAGACAATTATGAGCAAAATAACAGAAAGGAGAAAGTAATGACAAAAAAACTCCGTACGGGCGCAGAAGTAGTCGTTGATATTATAGAACAGCAGGGAATTGATTCTATTTTCGGTTTACCCGGAGGTGCTGTTATCCCGCTTTTTGACGCTCTGGTCGATTCACCAATCAAACTTGTTTTAACACGGCATGAGCAGGGAGCCATTCACATGGCGGATGGATATGCCCGTTCAAGCGGAAAACCGGGAGTAGCGATGGTGACTTCAGGACCCGGTGCAACGAATACTATAACAGGAATTCTTACCGCGTATATGGATTCAATTCCGTTGATAATTATTTCCGGGCAGGCACCCACCGGATCACTTGGCCTTGATGCATTTCAGGAAGCTGATGTTTCCGGTATTTCGTATCCTGTGGTGAAACACTCATATCTTATTAAGAATGCCGAATCTATCCCCCGGATAATGAGAGAGGCATTTTTTCTTGCAGAATCAGGCAGACCAGGTCCAATTCTAATTGATCTCCCCAAGGATGTTGCGAGTACACTAATTGACCCTGATTATCAGGAGCCATTTCAACTACCCGGGTATAAAATACCAATAAAAGGAGACCTTGAAGCAATAAAAAATGTTGCACAACTTTTAAAAGCTGCAAAGAGACCGGTTTTGCTTGTTGGTCACGGAGCAGTCATATCAGGAGCCGAACATGAAGTCCGCTTTCTGGCAGAGAAACTTCAGATTCCTGTTACCAATACACTCCTCGGAAAAGGCTGTTTTCCGGAAACACATGAGCTCAGCCTCGGGATGCCCGGCATGCACGGAACAGCATACTCGAATAAAGCGGTTTTTAATTGTGACTTAATACTCTCTATAGGAAGCAGATGGGATGACCGGATTACCGGAAAGGTAAGTGAGTTTTGCCGCGACGCGGTAAAGATTCATATAGATATTGACCCCTCGGAAATTGACAAGGTAATCAAAGTTGATGAAAAAGTAATTGGTGATGCGAAAACAGTACTTGAAACAATGATGCCCTACCTGGAAAAGGGCGATACGGGGGCGTGGATAAAACAGATCACAAAATGGAAAAAAGATTTTCCTCTTAAATATACCAAGGGAGGAAAACTGAGAGCCCAGCATGTTATTGAAGAATTGTACACCCTGACCCGGGGAGAAGCAATTGTTGCCACCGATGTTGGACAGCACCAGATGTGGGCGGCACAGTTTTACAAAATAGACAAGCGTAATCACTGGCTTTCTTCCGGGGGAGCGGGAACAATGGGATATGGTTTTCCCTCCTCAATTGGTGCCGCACTGGCAAACCCTGATAAAGTAATTCTTGCCATTGTCGGAGACGGCGGCTTTCAGATGACTCTTTCCGAACTCTCCACCGCCGTGAACCAAAAACTCCCTGTTAAGATTGTCATTATTAACAACCGTTACCTTGGAATGGTCCGGCAATGGCAGGATATGTTTTATGACAATAGACTATCCGGTGTAGATCTTAAAGGAAATCCCGATTTTGTCAAACTTGCCCAGGCATACGGTGCCAGAGGATTCAGAATTACCAGAAGTTCAGACGTACGGCTAATCATCAGGAAAGCTCTTGATTATAATGAAGGCCCCTGCATTATCGATGCAAGGGTTGAAAAACAGGATAATGTATTCCCGATGATACCAGCCGGAGCATCACTTGATCAGATGATTCTTGAACCGCCGAAAACAAAACTAAAAAAACCTGAAGGGAGTACCTAAAATGGAAGAAGGAAAAAGATTTACCAATGCAATTGGATTATTTGTTGCAAATAAACCGGGAGTTCTTAACAGAATTGCACTGGTTTTTTCCCGGAGAGGATACAATATTGACAGCCTCGTTGTTTCTAAGGCCCGGAATCCTGATTTTTCACATATGAATATCATAGTAAGCGGAGAAGAAGAAACGATCCACCAAATACTTAAGCACCTCAATAAACTTGTTGATGTTGTTCACGCCCGGGACTATCACGGGATAGATATAGTCGAAAAAGAACTGGCTCTTATAAAAATTAAATGTACCGGGTCAAACAAAACAGATATTTTACAGATAGGGAGCGCTTTTAAGGGAGACGTTATTGATCTTACCGATACAACAATCACCTTCCAGGTTACAGGAACCTCAAACAAACTGGACGCCCTGGAAACAGTTTTTAAAAGTTATGAGATTATCGAAGTTATTCGAACCGGAAAAGTTCTTATTTCCCGCGGAGAAGAACTTACTGCCTTTGCCGGAACATAAGGAAGGGTTCCCTATTTGGAGGGATACTGACAATCAGATAAAGGCTAACATAGTGTATGGTGGACTGGAAAGGACAGCCTTCCTTTGTTTTATCTCAGAAAGCCGGCTTCACCCAATGCAGACAGCACTGCCTCTTTCCTGGGAGCTGTCGTAATCTTCGGTAATATGTTTGTTATGCTTTCTCGTATATTACAGTATTTTATAACGCCCTGCTTCAGCACCTCATCATCCATTATATGCTCTGCAAGATCAGCTTTTTTCTCCGGTGCCTGTAAACCAAGACTTTCCACGTAATCCCTGAAGTGCTGTTTATCATCCTGCACAATGGTAAACTCATTCTT
>CAYSXD010000062.1:0-9858 GCA_964434925.1 uncultured Spirochaetaceae bacterium | reverse complement strand
GTTGCATGGAAGTCTAATCCGGAGGATACCATGCCGCTCACCCGACCGTTTACAAACCATTTTTCTGTTATTCCTTCCGCATTCCCGGCAAAAGGAAATGATGACCACAGAGAATAATTGTTGGGGATTTGAATACTGCGACCACCTTCAATCTGAAACTGTACTGCTTTTAAAAAAGTACCGGAAAGAGTCAGTGAATAGGGATAAAAAAAACCCTTCCCGGAAATATAGGAAATTCCCGCATGTACTCCAATATCCACAGGATTAAAATGATACAGTGATCGTAAGCCGATTTCCATCCGATGCAAAAGGAAATCATCCTCCTTTATAGACTCAAACTGATACGATTCATACAGAGAAGCGGAAAGGTGGTCTTTTATAAAATTCAGAGAGCTATTTTCCAAAAATGCAAACGTATTAAAAGAAAGAGGTATAGTGCCGGTAAATACTTTCCGGGCATTTTGAAAATCCCCCGATATATCCCATCCCCAGGGGTTTCCTTTTTTCCCAGCCATTAAAGAAACTGCTCTGAATCTCCGCACAACTGATGAATAAAGTGAACTCTGATTTTGAAAACCATCTTCATCTTCACCAAGCGAACCTCCACCGGTATAACTATTCTCTCCTTTTTCACCATACAGTGTACCGGAAAATAATTCCTTGCGAAAATAATACCCCTCTCCTGCAGACCGGTAGCCATATCCATCCAGACCATCGTGAGAAAAAAGGAGGGAAAACCTGGGCCCTGTTCCCAGTTTAAAAAGCCTTATATCTCCTGTTAGTTGATTGTGAATACCCGCACCCAGGTTACCTTCGCTGAAAAAGACAGCTTTTCTCTTCTGCTCAGGTGTATCGAGAGAAGGAAGAGGAATATCTGTTGGAAGCTCCACCACTGACATAGCTACCGGTTCAGGAAGTTTTATACCATGTACGGGCAGTTCCATAGTGGTAAATTCCGGAATAAGTATGGAAAGCTCCTGGTTATCAGAACGTTCTATATCTATAATCACCGGAGGGATCATGAGCTTGACAGAGGAAGGCTTTTGCTCTTCCGCAGAAAGTATTGATGATAAAATAAATAGTCCAAAAAGAAAAATATACCGCTTCACTTTCCCCCCTCCAGAAGCTTTCTTCCTTCACTCAACCATTGGGAAGAAGGAAAATTCAATTCAAGAAGATTAACCATCTTTTTCACTGTCCCGGTATCCCCTGCCAGGGCCGCATTCTCCGCAGCATGGTAGATGGATATTGCGGCAAGATCTCTATCCGCCGGATTCATCGTAGCAGCCCTGACAAAAGCTTTTACCGCGTCCGCCCATAAATATTTTTTAGAAAAATATTCACCTATATAGTACTGCGCTCTCGCAGCAGAATCTTTGTCCTTTTTCTGCTGGCTGGCAACATCTTTCAAAAGCGTATATGCTTTCCCCCATTTCTTATCATTATTATATAAATATAGTTGGGCCAGCTCAATTGCCGCTTCTCTTCCCGCATGACTTGATATTCCTTTATTCTCCAGGACAATCAACAAAGAAGCCTCACGGTCTCCCAGTCCGCTTTGAAGTAATTTCAATTTCTCTATTTCCCGATTTACCTCCTGTACCGAACTGTCTTTAGGGAATGAAACTACAAACTCACTATAATATTTCAGTGCTTTTTTATACTCACCTTCGTCAGAATACACTTTTGCTATTTTTCTCAGGATTTCGCTTCGAAAAGGGCTCTTTTTGTAATCCATAACAAGTTTTTCCCATACTATCAAAGCCCCGTATTTCTCACTCATTTTCAGAGCGCTCATTCCCCCCCAGTAGAGAGAAGCATCTGTCATCTTTCCATGTGGGTAATGGCTTCGATACGTGTAAAAGGCCTGACGTGCATTATCGTATTGTTTCTCCTTATAGTAGAGTTCACCGATTTTATACATCCCCTCTTCAGCAAGAGGACTACGCGTATAGGTTTCCGAAAGTTTATTATATAAAAGTATTGCCTCTTTATCTTTACCCATTCCCTCCAGAAGCTGGGCATGGGTATAGAGAGCATCATCCGCGTACGCATCTTCCGGCCTGGAAGTATACAAACTCTGAAAAATCAATTCTGCCTGTTCTGTTTCACCTTTTGCCGCCATAGCCTTTCCATAGTAGAAGAGTCCCTTACCCTGATCTTTAAACTCCGCGGCTTTACTATACAACGCAAAATCATTCGAAGCTCCTGAAAAATCCTTTAAGAGATAGGATGACCAGCCGGCCAGATAGAGAGCTCGGGGATAAAGCCCCGACTTCCTGTATCCGGTTATAATAAGAGAAAACCAATGTACAGCTTCAGTATAATCTGCTTTTGAATAGAAAGCCCATCCAAGATAGTACGCGATATATGGATAGACAGATTCCAGATCATTTTCCAAAAGATATTTTTTATCTATAGACTTCAGAAGTTTAACCCCTGCATCAAATTCCCCTGTCCCGATATGCACAATACCGTTAATATAGGTCCCAAGCAGCAGTGCCTTTCTGTTATCCTCTCCAGAGACATGCTGTGCATCCTTTATGAGTTCGCCATACATGCTTGAAACATCCTGGTAATGATGTAATTGAAAGGAAAGAATTATAAAATCGATTTTGGCATCCATATCAGGAGGGTGTAGAGGTATATACTCTTTCAGCAGTATTAGAGCATCCTCGCCCCGATTCAGGCTCATAAAAATTTTACTTTTTAGCCGAATAAACGAATCAATGAGAATTCCTGCCTTCAAACGTTCCATTCTATTATTCAATACTGCCAGACTGCTTTGAAACTTTCTTTGTTTATAGAGACTGTAAGAATACAGCCAGGCTGCTTTATCTCCGAGCGCAGAGGAAGGAAAAGTGTTTAGAAATTCCGAAAGAATGCCTTCCGCTTCCTTCCACCGCATATCCTTCACATAAAAATCCCCCAATGTAAAGAGAATTTTTTCATCCTTAGTTTCACTATTCTTTATATATTCAACAAGTATTTTTTCTGCTCTCTCCGGTTTTTTTTTCTTTTCATAAATGAATGCCAGGTAAAGTGGAACAATAGTACCAGCTTCCATACGTCTGTTTGATACCCACACTCTGTTCAGATAGGAGAACGCGCTATCAAGTTTACCCTGCTTAAAACTTTCAATACCTATCTGAATATAGAAATTTTGTATAAGTCGGGGGTATTCTGATAAAACCAATTGAGCTCTTGACAGAATTTCCTTCTGCTTCTCCACATCATTTTTAGACAAAGTGAATAACCGGGTAAATCCTACAGAAG
Organism: uncultured Spirochaetaceae bacterium; assembly: GCA_964434925.1. Taxonomy (GTDB): domain Bacteria; phylum Spirochaetota; class Spirochaetia; order B11-G9; family B11-G9; genus S145-15. Next base: position 6,582 of record CAYSXD010000062.1, on the reverse strand, counting down.
ATATTTCCGGGGAAGCATTGAGTATAGCATTATAGTAGTTCTCTGCCTGTTTAAATTTACCGGACTTATAGAAAGCTTCAGCAACGGTTAATTTGATGCGAGCACTGAATGAAGAATCCCAATTCCCGGTATTATTTTCATTAAAGAGCCGTAAAACTTTTGAATAATCACCTTTCTGCTCAAGAATAAAAAGATAAAAAGAGAAAACAGCCTGATCGTCCCGTATACCTAATTTTTCTTTTTCGAAAAGTGAAAGTGTTTCAACTGCATCACTAATTTTTTTTAACTCATATTCACTTCGTGCTTTATATACAATACCCTCCTTTCGAAAATGTGTCTCTCCTGATTTTACAAATCGGGAGAACAGTAATAAAGCTGATGAAAAGTCTCTTTTCCGGTAAGAAATAATTCCTTCCCAGAATGGAAGATATGAAGTAAACCATTGGGAAGTATACCGTGCGTCAATTTCCTCAAAATGGTTTTCCGCACTGTCAAGGTCGCCGGTACGGACCTCTATTACAGCTCTTCGAAATAAAGCATCAGGGACATACCGTGACATGGGATACTCTTTTATAAATTCATTATACTGTTTGAGAGATAAAACGTAATCCCCGTTTTTATATCTGGATTCGGCTTCCGAAAAAAGAGCATCTGAATTATTCGAAAGTCCTGAAACCGGTAGGGAAAAAGCTAAAATAATTATTATAAGTGCTATCTGTTTCATAGTCTATTAATAATATACCACTGTATACATTAAAACAATCAATAACTCGACTTCTTTTACCTTTCAGAGAAGAGATCACCGGCTAAGAGTTGGATCAAACCGTATCCCCGGTGGAGTAAACTGCGTTGCTGCTCTCACCTTTACCAGATGGATAAAGGACCCCGGGTATTGATCTGTCAGTTCCCTGAGGGTAACAACCTTATTCCTTGAAAGTATTGTATACGAAAACTTACCAAGCGAATCAATAACAGGAAAAACAACAATAACATGAAGATGCTTCCGCAGCCCGGGAGGGTTATCAGTAATCATATTTATTGAACCAAGATAAAAATATTCTGGCATGGAAACAGCACATTCATACATTGTTACCTTTAAATTTTTTAACGGGAACCCAACGTCTTTTACATATGTCTGGAAATGAAGAGTATTCACATCCTGAGAATGGTAATCTGCTTCAGGATCATACAGTTTCGCCATTTTTAGGGCAAGATTTCTTGTCCAGTCAAGCCCAAAATAAGGATCGTACTTATTTTCAAGTTTTCTACTCCATCTATTACCTCTTAATCCGGTATATTTCTTTTTTAAATCATCAATAGGTATATAGGTGCCCTTTTTAGGGTAATACAGCCCGTCAATTATCCATTTTGCAAATCCCGAACAGTTCAACCCCCCAACTCCTTCCTGAACTGTCAGCGTAGCAATCGAAACAAAACGGCCATTTTTATTCATAGCACCATCGTCTGAATCATGTAGAAAGGGGAGAAGTGAAACAATCCGTCTTGAGAGCTGAAGCACATCATCAGAATAAATGACATTGGGGTCCGGAAGGTAAAATCCCCAGTTTACATATGCAGATGTGAGATCTTCTATTCTTGCAAAAGAGGTGTCAACAATGGTACCAATGGGTAATGGAATTTTTATATCCTCCTGCATTACATACCCATAAAGCGTAATACTCATAAGCGATTCTTTAAGGGATTTATCGGGAATAATACTCACATAGGACTTAGAATCATCCTTAATATAAAATCGTATTTCTTCAACACCGCTCTTCCCTGAAGAATTCAATTCCCGCAGTATGACACTGCTGCCTTTTTTTACCTTTTTAAAGGTAATCCCACTATCCAGTGAGAAGTAAAAATAAATCCTCCCGTTTTTCTTTTCAGTGAAAAAGTTGATATAGTTACCAAAAACGGCATCCTGAATAAGCGTTGGGAGAAGAGAAACCGCTTTTTCTATTGGCCCGTTAATATCCTTTGCATAGAGCTTCCGGGCAGTAATTGTCGGAGGAAGCGGAGTAGGTTTCCTGTTTTCCAATACTTGTGAAAAAAGAGGGGAAATCCCGAAAAAAAGAGTACTAAAAAACAATACGGTATTTCGAATAGACCAGAAAGATTTCATCCTATTAATTATCGTCATTTTTCCTGTCACCATCAAAGGATTTCTTAAGTACTTTTTGCGCTCTTTCCACTTCTCCGTAAATCATAAGTAATCTTGACCTCAATTCATAGATTTTAATTCGATGGGACTGATTTTCGGAAGTTATTTCTCTCCAGAGTTTCTCAGATGCTTTTGAGAGTGTATAGTGTTTTCCTGTAAGAAGATATTTTATCCGGTACAGTAGGTTAATATCATGAAGAGTATAGATTCTATTCCGATACATATCTTTCCTTGGTGCCAGAAAAGGAATTTCCTGTTCCCAGTATCGTATAATATACTTCTTAACCTTTAATAGTCTACAGACATCACGAATATGATACTCCTGCACTTATCGTTCTTTTAACTCCATTTCAATTGGGATAGAAGGAAACCCCAGTTCAGAACGGATAGAGTTCTTAATATACTGAAGGTAACTTTCAGGAAAACTTCTCTTCCGGTTCACAAATAATAGAAAGTGCACGGGATTGATGCCTGTTTGAGTCGCATAAAGAATTTTATACCTACCTCCATGAAATCGGGGAGGTTCGGTTTTTTTAACCCATTGCTTCAAAGCGTTGTTGAGTGAAGAAGTATCAACCCGAAGATTAAGCTGCTTCCATACAGTATAAATCTGGTTAAACAGCATCTCTGTTCCTTCTCCTGTCACAGCTGAAAGAGGAACCATGGGAGCAAACCCCAGAATAGGGAACAAAAACCTGGTTCTATCCTTAATGGCTTCCATCTGGTTAGGTACATCCTTTATTAGGTCCCATTTGTTAAGGACAAGAATAACCCCGCGGCCTTTTTTTACAATTTGTGTTGCAATTTTTTTATCCTGATCTCCAAGACCTTCTACCGCATCTACCATTAAGAGGACAACATCAGCCTCCTCAATAGTTTTAATTGCTCTGTTTACCGAGTAATATTCAACATTCTGCCCTACCCTTTTCTTTTTTCTGATTCCCGCGGTATCCATAACACGATATATTTTATGACGGTATTCAAACCTGCCTTCTATTACATCCCTGGTAGTTCCGGGGATGTCTGAAACAATAGAAGCCTCCTTACCCAACATCCTGTTGACAAGCGTAGATTTACCGGTATTAGGTTTACCTAAAAGTGCTATTTTAATATCAGCGGGCATTTTCGGTACCCTCTTCCGTTCTTCCTCAAAATCCAGCAGTTCTTCAAACTTATCTTCAAGTTCCGAAATTCCCATACCATGCGCTGCGGAAACACCGATAACCTCCTCAAAACCAAAAGAAAAAAAGTTCCATACTTCTGCTTCTCTTTCAGGATTATCCACCTTGTTAACAACAAGCAATACCCTGTCGGAATACTTTCTTAAAACTTCGGCAAAAGCTTCATCCTCAGGAGTTATCAATGTGACATCCATTATAAAGAGAACAAGATCCGCATCTTTCAGGACTTCAAGGCTGCGATTGGTAATCTGATCGTCAAGGCCACTATGCGTAATTTTAAAACCTCCGGTATCTATCAGCTTGAGCGTCTTATCATTGAACGAATACTCACCTTCAACAGGATCTCTCGTCACTCCGGGGGTAGGATCGGTTATTGCCTGCCTCTTCCCTATAAGCCTGTTGAAAAGAGTCGACTTCCCCACATTGGGTCTGCCAACCACCGCAACAACAGGAATGTTATTATTTTTTTTAGTTTTCAAGTTTTTTGTCCATCCACCACGTAATATATTTATTTATTTCTTCTGCTGAATTCATATCAAGAACTTTTTTTACCAACTTTTGTGCATCGCCCATTGTTACTGAACGAATTATCTTTTTTATCTCCGGTATACTTGTAGAAGCCATACTGAATTTCTCAAGTCCGAGGCCAATAAGAAGAACTGCCGCTTTTGGTTCTCCTGCAAGCTCTCCACATAAACTTACAGGGATACCGGCTTTGTCAGCATTATCAATAACAAGTTTTATCAATCTGAGAATTGCAGGGTGAAAAGGTTCATAAAGGTATGCAACATTCTCATTTCCCCGGTCGACAGCAATGGTATATTGAATAAGGTCATTTGTCCCAATGGAAAAAAAGTCTACTTTCTTAGCTAAAATGTCTGAAGTAACAGCGGCGGAAGGAACTTCAATCATAATTCCTACAGGAATATCCTCATCAAAAATAATAGCCTCTTTACGTAATTCTTCTTTTACCGATTCAAATAACAATAATATTCCATCCAGTTCATCTGCTCCTGAAACCATAGGAAACATTATCCTTAGATCCCCAAAAACAGAAGACCGTAAGAGTGCCCGTAGTTGTGTCCTGAAAATCTCCTGTCGTCCCATACAGAAACGAATAGACCGCCATCCGAGAATCGGGTTTTTTTCTTCCAGAGAACTGATATAGGGTATAAGTTTATCTCCTCCGACATCAAGAGTTCTGATAGTCACATATCCGTTGCCGGCCATTTCTTTTAATACACGTGAATAAGCGGCAAATTGTTTTTCTTCTGTTGCTTCCCCATCAGATTCCAAAAAAAGGAACTCCGACCGATACAAACCAATACCATCTGAGTGGTGTTCAATAACAGATTCTGTCTCTTCAGGAACTTCTATATTTGCATACATAAAAATACGCTTGCCATCTTTTGTAACACATTGCAGATTATTTTGAAGGTTAATAATTTTTTCATGATCATGCCAATTGTTTAAAAGAACTTTGTAAGTAAGGAGTGTCTCCTCATCCGGATCAATAATAACCCGGCCTTTATCACCATCGATTATTATTTTCTGAGCACTGCGCGCATAGTTTGTAATATCAGACAATCCAAGGACAGCAGGAATCTGAAAGGCCCGCGCAAGTATTGCAGTATGCGAAGTCTTTCCACCCGCATTCATTGCAATACCTTTTACCTTTTCCCGCCGCATGCCAATAGTATCAGAAGGTAGAAGGTCATGGCACACTACAACAACATTATTCCTTAGATCTGATAATGACATTCTTTCCTTGAACATAAGGTGGCTGATAACTCTTTTTGCCACATCATGGATATCTGAAGTACGCTCACGCAGGTAGGGGCTCTCAGCTGCCTCAATTTTTTTAATAACCTGTTTTACCGTAAGAAAGAGCACCCATTCTACGTTTTTAAGATAATTTTTTAAATTCAACTCTATTTGCTTTATAAATTCAGGGTCACTCAGCATTAGAATATGAGAATCAAGGAAACGACTTTCTTCCACAAGCTCATGCTCGGAAGCCTTGTTCTGCAATGCCTTTATCTCCTCTACAGCGAGTGTAGATGCCTCCCTAAAACGACGTAATTCTTCTTCAAGGTCATCAGAGATGATATCATAACGGGGGACCTTTAAATTTTCATCCAAATATAGATATACCTGGCCAATCGCAATACCCGAAGAAGCAGAAATTCCAATAAATTCTTTCATTCTATCCTTAATATAGGTACTTTTTCAGGAACTGTCAAACGAAGGTAATTTTTCATATTGATTATCTACACATTTACCGATATTTTGTAACAATGAAACGCAAAAAAAGATCTTCAATAGGCTGCTTATTCTGGGTTGCGCTTATTCTTCTTCTTATTGTAATTTTTTTACTCAGCCGCTCCAGAATAGAATCAGTACTTGAAGCTACTGGTTTTAAAGATATTTTGAAGAAGAATACTAATATAACTACTCCACTCATTATACAGGAGACAAATAATGGAAAACAGTCCTTAAAAAATAATTCTGAATCCGGTACTCCACAACAACAGAAAACTCAAAGTAATACTCAAAAGATTCCTGATGTAACAATTGACATAAAGGGAGCCAAAGATAATACAACAGTTTTAAAGGGAGCGGATTCACAGAAAAAGGAACGAAAAAGTGAACTGTATTTTATTCTTGTGGCCAGCGATGGAAGCATATCCCTAAGGAAAGTTCAAAGAACTGTCTTTTTCATAGATTCTCCACTGACAGAAACAATCAAAAGTCTCATTAAAGGACTCACTCCTTCAGAACTTAATCGTGGACTCATTTCTCTAATCCCTGACAAAACAAAACTTCTGGGAATTTCCATTAAAAGGGCAACAGCTTATATAAATTTTAATGATTCGGTAAAATTCAACTCCTTTGGTGAAGAGGGACTGGCCGCTTCACTGAAACAGATTGTTTACACGGCAACTGAATTTAAAACGGTTTCCAATGTCCAGATCCTTATCAACGGTAAAGATGAGAAATATCTTTCAACAGAAGGCATTTTTGTAGGAAAACCTCTTTCAAGAGATTCTTTTAAGTGATGCGATAAGTTTTCCAATCTCATTCTTAATGAAGAACTTGGATTTTATCCTCTTATAATCAAACAGAAAGAGAAACTCTACATTCCCCTTTTTCCCTTTAATCGGAGAAAGAATTGCCCCTGCTACGGGAATATCCATTGCATACAATCGCTCAACAACAATATTCATTGTGTTAAGG
>CAYSXD010000061.1:0-9937 GCA_964434925.1 uncultured Spirochaetaceae bacterium | reverse complement strand
TCTTAAACATTATTATCCATTATAGTTTTTTACCAGGTGTGCAATTTCCTTTAACCGGTTTTCGACAAGAAAGTTAAACGCGTGCTGGGGAAAGTTTCCTTTCCTGTTCCTGGCTCCTGCTTCCATTCCTGTTAGTATTTCCATACCTTCATCTATTGTCGTAACAGGATATATGAAAAATTCATCCTTTCGGACTGCTTCACATACATCTTCAGGAAGAGTGAGATTAATAATGTTTTGTGCCGGAATAATGACTCCCTGTTCTCCTGTGAGTCCAAGACGTTTGCAAATAGCATAAAAGCCTGTTACTTTTTCTGTAATGCCTCCTACAGGCTGAATTTGTCCCATCTGGTTTACCGAACCTGTAACCGCAATAGACTGCTTTATAGGTATGTCGGCAATTGCTGACAGAAGCGCGTATATTTCTGTTGAAGAGGCTGAATCACCATCTACTTCACCGTAGGACTGCTCAAAACAGATACTCGCATAAATGGACATGGGAAAATCTTTCGCGTATTTATTTCTGAGGTATCCCTCCATGATCAGTATACCTTTATCATGAATTTCACCGGACAGACCGACTTCCCGTTCGATGTTTATCAGTCCCTCGTTACCCGGAGAGACCTGGGCAGATATTACCAGCGGACTCCCATAGCTAAAAAAGCCACGGTCATGTACAGCGAGTCCGTTAATTCGTCCGATTTGTTCTCCTGATACAGTTAGCAAAATATCACCGGATCCAATAAATTCCACCAGTTTTTCTTCCGGCATATTATTCATATATTCCCGTGTTTTAAGAGCAGTGATTACCGAATGTCTCTCAATCGTTCTGTTGCCGTTTTTATTAGCCCAGTAGGATGCTTCCCGGACAAGATCTGCTATAAGCGAAAGTCGTGTAGAGAGTTTTTCCTTATGTTCAGCAAGACGAATCCCGTACGCAATAATTTCCAGTATACTTCCCGCATCCGGAGAAAGTAATTTTTCTTCGGATACTATCATTTTAATAAATCCGATATACTGTTTGAGATTCTCTGTATTAAGATCCATCTCCGAATCAAATTCAGCGGATATCTTAAAATATTTTTGGAAATCCCTGTCATTGTTGTAGAGAACTTCGTAGAGATTTTCATTTCCAACAAGGATAATTTTCGCATTTATGGAAACAGGGGCCGGTTTCAGGGTGTTTGTTTGAAAATTCATAGCACTATTTTGATTTTGGATCTCAATTTCTCCATTCTGAATAGTTCGCTTGAGGTTTTCCCACGTTCCTTCTTCTTTCAGTACATCCTCTGCTTTTAAAATTATAAATCCTCCGGATGCCTTGAGAAGAGATCCTGCCTTGATCATCATAAAATTTGTACGACTTTCACCATTCAGACCAATCTGTGTTTCAATGGAACCAAAGAGATTTGAATACCGGGGATGATTCTCGAAAATGACCGGTATGGTAATTCCCCTGGAATTATCAACAATAAGATTAACCCCATAGCGAAGCAGTTCCTGATGCGGTTCATCTTCTTCATCCTCTTCCTGTGTAAAGAGAAATATATTCTGGATAACATCTTTTTTGAAATTGTCAAGATATCGGATGGTATCTTTTTCATCATACCTTGAGGTAAGTTTTTGAAACACCCGATCAATTTCCGGTTCAATAGTTTTAATCTTCAGTTCATGTAGCATTTTTTCCAGAATAAGATGCTTATCATTAATGTCGAGAAATATGTGCCGCATTTCTTCCATAAATTCATAGTATTGTTTTCGAAGACCATTCCATTTTCCTTCCTCAATTTTACCTTCACGGACAAGATCCTGAAGCTTATCAAAAGTTATCGGCTCACCTTTCCAGATGGGCTGGATATCTGAAGCCTCTTCGTCATCCTCAACAGTTTGAACGATCTGAAAGTTATCTTTTTTTATTCGTTGGTCAAATTCTGCGAGAAGTTTATTTTCTTCTCTTTCAAGATTTGATATGAGTTCATCTCTGCTGCTGCTGTATATCCGCTTATGCAGCATATTCCGGATACTTTGCTTTAAATCCTCAACAAGGGTATGAATATCTTTCTTAAAATGCAGTCCTTCCCCCTTCGGGAAATAAAGAATATCCGGTTTATCCGTGTCTTCAAAATTAAAAACATATACAATGTCTTTCAGAATAGTGGAGGATGAATCGAACCGGCCAAGTATTTTTTTAATGGCGGAAATTCGTCCGGTACCGGAGATACCTGTGACAAAAATATTGTACCCTTTAGCCATAATCTCTGTTCCCATTTCAAGCGCCTGAACAGCGCGGGGCTGGCCAATGATCATTGAAGATTCTGACACGTTCATCAGACGACTGATCTCGTGTACTGATATATTGATAGCTATTTCTTCAGGAGATAAAGTGTAATGGTTCATAGCTCTACTATAGGGATCTATTCTTTTAATTGTCAAGTTCCCGAATGAAAAGGGTTTTAATAACTATCGGTTACCGGTATACTGATTTGCATGGAATTAAAGGACTTTGACCGCTATATCAGATCAATATTGGATATGGAAGGAACAGCGGGAATCGATGGATCACTAAACGGTATACAGGTTTCAAAAAAGAATCCGGAAATAGTACGGGCCGCATTCGCCGTCGATGCTTGTATGGAAGTCTTTGAGCGCGCGGCAGATTGGGGAGCTGATCTTATTTTTGTCCATCATGGAATTTTTTGGGGGAAACCTGTCCCGATAACAGGGGGATACTATAAAAGAATTTCATTCCTGGTTAAGAATGATATTGCCCTTTATGCTGCCCACCTTCCCCTTGATGTGCACCCTGAAATGGGTAATAACGCAGGATTGGCAAAGGCTGCAGGTTTACAAAATCTTCAGCCTTTCGGCAGGTATAAAGGAAAAATGATCGGCGTAAAAGGCGTGTTCCCCTCTCCCCGGACAATTGAAGAGATTATTGTTTCACTGGGGCTGGATACTGAAAGCTGTCTTGGAATTTTACCTTTTGGTAAAAAAAATATACTCACAGCAGGAGTTATCGCGGGAGGAGGCGCCAGGGAAGTTGAAGAAGCACTGGAAGAGGAACTTGACCTGTATCTTACGGGGGATGTTGCTCATGAGGTGTATCATTATTGCCTGGAAGGCGGCATCAACATGATAAGCTGCGGGCATTATAATACTGAAACATTCGGACCGCGTCTAATGATGGAGCAGGTGAAAAAAGATACTCCTCTTGAAACAACGTTTATTGATGTACCGACCGGATTATAAGGAGAAAGCATAGTGAAACCACGAAAGATTATACCCTTGAGTTTAACTGTGTTTATTTTGATATGTGACCAGCTAACGAAATATTTAATTGTTAAAAACATTCCATATCATACCATTGGATTTTCACTTTTTGGCGGGTTTCTCCGTATCATTCATACCCGTAATCTTGCCATTGGGTTTAGTATTGGCAATAGATTAAGTCCCCCTGCCAGGGTTGTCTTTTTTACTGTGGTGCCACTTATAGTTTTAGTTTTTATATTAATCTATTTTCTCCGGAGTAAAGATCTTTCACCAATACAGAGATGGGCTGTAGCGGGCATTCTTGGAGGAGGATTTGGCAATTTAAGTGACCGGATATTCAGGCCATTGGGTGTTGTTGATTTTATTGATGTTAAATTTTATGGACTTTTCGGTTTTAAACGGTGGCCGACATTTAATGTAGCAGACGCAAGCGTTGTAATATTCGGGATTATGCTGTTTATAACATTTTTAGTAGAGGAGAAAAAAAAGAATGAATAAGAAAGTTAATACCATACTCTTTTTACTGGCAGCCTCTGTTTATAATATTATAGTGATGATTGCCATTATGATTTTGTTATTTCTGGGAGTAAAACAAATTTTACCCCGGAATTTAAACCCTACGGCAGCCTCAGGCATACTTATCTTTATTTTTGTTCTTGGAATTGCAGGGAGTTTTTTTATCTATCACCGGTCTATACGGTATTTGTCGAAAAAGATAGATATGGATAGATATTTTCATCCTCTTTTTGGAAGAAAAAAATAACAGTTGTAAAATGTCTTTAAAAATTCAGTGGGGTTTATAGAGCTTTCCGAATCAATAACCATCGGATAAAGAACGGTTAACATCCTTTTTATACAGTTCATTATAGACAAATCCCCGTTGTCTGAGGCGTTCTCTCAGTTCGTCAGGGAAGGGAACGTATCTCCAGAATACACTTCTGGATCCTCTTTCCATCTTCTGCGTCCCTTCGCTTTCTTTTGTAATCCAGAGAATATAGTCCTGTATAAAATACTCTTTTACATCACCTCTTAGTTTTTTTTCGGTGAACCACTGGTAGTATCGTCCTGTTAACCCTTCTTCCATCCAGTAATGCTGTGCTTTTTCTTTTGCAACCTGCCATCGCAAATCTGCCGCTGCTGAAATAACTGCAACTCTGAGGTTCTTCGGAAACAGGGGAATGGCTACTCTCCCCCTGCTTGTTGCTCTGTTATATTTTTCGAACGGTTCCCAGCAAATACCTCTTTCTCCATACGCCGGAACAATAATCATATACGGTACAATTCTTGAGGTTTCTCTTTTGAAAGTTCGTTTAAAAAGTCCCGGATCAAGAGTTTCAATGGCGGCAAATTCACTGATAATATTTTCCCGTGTTCCAATATCACGAATATTTGGTTTGAAATACTGCTGCATGAGAAAGGGTATATGATTTCCCTGTTTACCGACACACATTTTTATCATCTGCCTAATAGTATTAAATTCATTTCCCAGTGTCCTGGAATTCACATACTGTATCCCACCATCCGTACCGGCTTTTTCCTTTAATTGGTTAAGTTGACTGATAGAAGATTCAAGATGTTTAAAACCTTCCTCTATCTGCTTATCAAGGTTTCCCAAAAGACGGGATACTTCAATAATTTCACTAAGCATATTTCGTTGTTCGGTCGTGTAGGGGGCTTTTAACCCCTCAAACCCCGGCTGCCGGTCATGAACTTTAAGGGCTTTGGCCTTTTCCAGCAGTTCTTCTTCCCCGTTTTCACGATTCCTAATTTTAGTTTTGATAGCACCGATCTGTATATCACGGTTCCCGGTAAGTTTATCTATCTGTTGTCTGATTTTTTCGTTTTCCGGTTTTCGCATGTGTTTTACTTCATCAACAGCAGAAGGAGCAATTTGCCCTGACCCTATTTTTTTTAACCATTCATCTACAAAATAAAAGGGTTCGTCAATAGATTTTTCGGAAATTATTTTCCCAATTGTCTCTCTCTGTTCCCGTGAAACGAGTGTAGGAAGCAGAAATCCATATCTGAGAGCGAATTTTTTTGGTTCGGAAATACCGGAGGGTATTTTGGACGCTATACTCCCCGCTACATTCCAGTAAGCTGAAATGAGCTTTGAGCGGTACACGGCTCTTTCCTGAGGATCTTTGGCAGTGAGAAATTTCGATAGCAGTGTATGAAGACGCTGAGATGGTTCCCCTTCACCGGAAAGTACTGCTTTGTAATATTCTTTACTGGAAAAAAGAGGATTTGATCGGTCTTCATGCAGCCTGGTAATGGGTGAAAACGCCTGTTTGGAGATATCCACGCTCTCTTTCTGCTGTCTGGCTGATCCGCCTTCTTCTTCAAAAAGATCTGAAAAATCAGGAGAATCATCATCCTCAATATCCATCAAATTTGCAATTTCAGGGTCAATATCACCGGAAAAAATAGTATCACTCAAAGTTTTATCCTACGTATGATTTTATAGTAAGTATATACCATTTTTTTAAAATTTTAAAGACAGGAAAAAAAATATTGCAACCCTCACAAAAAGAGAGCATCATACAGAAATGGAACATATAGACAGGCCGCAAAAGAATTAATTCGGTCACACTATGCCAGTGTTTTTACCGGAGCCGGTATATCAGTTGAGAGCGGTATTCCTCCTTTCAGAGGTGAAATGGTTTGTGGAGCAGGTACAATCCGGGAAATCACGGATATTTTTATCAGGCGGACGGCAGTGGAGGACATGACCCTTTTAAGGGATGATATTGGGAGAATGGTGACCTGAATAAACCTTGAAGAAATATGTGAAATACGCTAGGTTAGCTGCATGGCAGATGATGATAGAAAGAGGGAGCTTCCTCTCAGAAGTAAAGACGGCAGTATTCATGTAACGGATGAGGTTATTAATACGGTAACGCATATGATTGGTGCTGTTTTTTCTCTTCTGGGGATGGTCCTCCTGATTGTTATTTCCTCATCAAAAGGGGATCCCTGGTATATCGTATCATTTTCTATCTATGGCTTAAGCTTGCTCCTCCTCTTTCTGGCAAGTACGTTTCATCATGGTCTTAATCTGTCACCAAAAATGAATAACTTTTTCAGGCTGTTTGATTACCTTGCCATCTACTTTCTTATAGCAGGAACGTATACGCCTTTCTGTCTCATTCTCAGCAGGAACGTATGGGGATGGAGTGTCTTCGGTGTTGTCTGGACCCTGGCGGCTGTTGGAATTACCATCAAATCTGTATTTCCCGAAGTTCCCCGGTGGGTTTCCCATACTCTGTATCTTTCCATGGGATGGGTTGGTGTGGTGCTTCTGGTAAAGCTGATACCGGTAATGGGCATAAAGGGGTTCTCGCTTGTTGCTGCCGGTGGAATAATGTACACGGTAGGCGCGGCTGTTTACTATTTTGAAAAACCCAACCCGGTACCCGGTAAATTCGGATTCCACGAAATATGGCACCTTTTTGTTTTAGCGGGCGCTGCTTTTCACTTTTTCTTTATGTATTTCATTGTTATGAACTATTAATCCGGCTGTTTTTCCAGGATTTCAAGATCTCCGTGCTTTCGGATAGGTTCCCGATTTCTTTAATTTATTGACGTGAGAAAATATCAGATATATAGTAAGAGAAAGAAATAGTGTAAAGGAGTTATTATGAGTAATTCTGTAAGTCCGTTATTGGTTATTTTATGGATAGTTGTTGCTGTTGTTACAATTGTTGCCAACTGGAGAATTTTTACCAAAGCCGGAAAACCAGGCTGGGCCATTTTTATTCCCATCTATAATATTATTGTAATGCTGCAAATTGTCGACAAGCCTCTCTGGTGGATTATCATGCTTTTTATCCCGATAGTGGATATTGTTTTTGGGATTCTTATTGTCTATAATCTCGTTCTTAAATTTGGGCAGCCGGGGTGGCATGTTATTCTTGCACTGATTCTTGGAATTGCCTATTTCCCCTATCTGGCTTTTTCAAAGGCAAAATACCAGGGAAGTTCTACATAAATTTTCGGTAACTCATGTCTAACAGCTAAGACCTGTTTTAGCTGTTAGACAATCAGAACTCGTTTATTGCGGATTTCTTAGAGAAAAATTGAAATCTTTTTCTATATCTCCCTTAATTGATAGGACTAAACAAGTGCTCAATAAAGTATAAATTACCGTTATCTGTCGGAAAACAATAGTCCGGTGGTTGTTATTCCCTCTTTATCATGTTAAAGAGAAGTGTAGTTCCTGGGAATTACAGGAGGGGCAATAGTGAAGAATAAAACTAAATCCCATACTTTCCAAATCCCGGTTATGGGTACCGGGTTTTCCATTGATACACCGCTTAAAGTGGCAAAATACGGAATATCATCAGTCATTTCTTTAGTTGATGATGACTTAATCGAACAGATGAGAAAATTTCATTCGGAAAAAAATAATCTTCCCTATTCTCCTGTTAAAAAGGGAATGAAAGACTGGAGAGCACGACGTATTACGCTGTACTTAAATCTTATTAACAGGCTTGTGAAAAAGGAATCCGATGAACTGAAGAACAGTTCCTTCGAAGATGGAAGTGAGATACGTAAATATTTTGATCTTCTTCCTGAAAACAGTCTGAAAAAAGAGTATCTAACAATGCTAAAGCTTCCTGAGGGTAAAGAGAAGGAGCATATTCGGAAAAACCTGCGTTCCCGACTGATTACAGGTTCCATTGATGTAAATATAATGACGAAACTGGATGTTGTACCGGTATTCAGAGGTAAAAAGCTTAATGTTATCTATTCTGAAGCAGTTGCGGCACTGAGGGGATACGCGAAAAGTAAACTTAATTCTTCCATGATATTTTCTGCGGGTCTGAACCCCCGGCTCTTTGACGCAGTCGGGCAGTATGCGGATTTTTTTCCTGATGCCCTGGGAAGAATAAAAAAGCGGATTGTTATTAAAGTGAGTGATTTTCGATCGGCACTTATTCAGGGACGGATTTTTGCAAGAAAAGGAATCTGGGTATCCGAGTACAGAATTGAATCGGGACTAAACTGCGGGGGACATGCCTTCGCCTCTAAGGGGTTATTATTGGGTCCTGTTCTTGAGGAATTCCGAAAAGGAAAAGACAGGCTTGTGGAAACTCTGGCAGGAGCATTTTTAAAATCCGGGGGAGCTGAAAAGGTTGCCGCTGAGGGATTTAAAATTACCGTACAGGGTGGAATCGGTACTGCAAGTGAAGATGAATTCCTCCGAAACCATTACGGTATGGACAGTACCGGATGGGGGACGCCTTTTTTACTTGTACCGGAAGTGGTCAATATAGATAAGAACCATCTTGAGAAATTAAAAGATGCACATGAATCCGATGTTTTTCTCAGCCAGGCATCCCCCCTGGGTGTACTGTTCTGGAATCTTAAAAATTCTGCCAGCGAATTGATGAGGAAACATCGGATCAATATAGGAATGCCCGGCGCTCCCTGTATAAACAGACACGCGACTATTAATACGGAGTTTTCGGAAGTACCACTGTGTATGGCAAGTAAAGTTTATCAAAAGTTAAAACTTGCCGCATTGAAACTTGAAAATTTATCTCCTGAGGTATTTGAGAAGAGGAAGGAAAAAATTCTTGCCAGGTCCTGCATCTGTCATGATCTGGCGGGAGCAGCAACAAAAGCTCTGGGAATTGATAGAAAGGCTTTGACGGCACTGACTCCCGGCCCCAATATAGTAAACTTTTCAAAGGTAAGCAGTTTGAAAGAGATGGTGGATCATATCTATGGACGTGTTAATGTAATGACGTCCAAAAAAAGACCCCATATGTTTATTCGTGAACTGGAATTGTATGTCGAACAGTTTAAGGGGAAATTTGAAGATATATCTCTTGGTATTGTTATTGATGAAGGGAAGAAACAGTTGACAGAGTTTGGAAACAACATTCTTGACGGAATACAGTATTACAGAGAATTGACAGACTGCTTTGTAGAAGATAAAAAAAATGATTTATTGGGTTCTCTTGAAACATTGAAACAAAAGGTAGTTGCCATTAATAAGAAGGTGAATAATTTATTGGTACTGGATCCGTTTGTGTAGTTGATACGGGAGTATGTGTTGTTTATACATGCTCCTAATCACTAGTAATTGTGCAAAGGTATAAAACATTTTCTAATATAAAACAAGCCGAAAGGGTTATCCCTTTCGGCCTCTTATAAATTCCAAGGTTAAAATCTTAAAAAAGTCCCGTGACTTTTCCTGTTTCAACATCAACATCAATCCGTCTGAAGGCGGGGTCTGATGCAGTTCCCGGCATGAGCTTAATGCCGCCAGCTACAGGTACAATAAATTCAGCGCCCTGGTAAATCAGTACATCCTGAATGGGAAGTATCCAGCCTTTCGGAGCCCCTTTTAATTCCGGATCGTGAGTTAGACTTAGCTGCGTTTTGACCATACATGTTCCCATGGGAGCAAGTTCAGGATTTTCCTGTATCATTTTAAGTTTTGCTTCCGCTACCGGGCTGTATGTTACACCGCTTGCGCCATATACTTCAGTTGCGATTCTGGCAATTCGATCTTTGTGGGAGGTCGTTGCGTCATAGAGAAATTTGAAATCAGGTTTTTCTTCACAAGCTTCAATCACCTGCTGTGCAAGTTCTTTTGCGCCTTCTCCTCCGAACTGCCAGTGTTTGGATACGGCAACACGGGCACCGGCCTTTT
>CAYSXD010000060.1:0-9954 GCA_964434925.1 uncultured Spirochaetaceae bacterium | reverse complement strand
CATATTGGAAAATCCCCCTACTGCCAGTTCATTAATAACGCCTTCTGTTCCACCGGCAAACATGGCATCTGCCATTCCGGCTTTAATAAGCAATGCCGCAACGGCAAGAGAGTGGTTTGAGGTGGCGCATGCGGACTGTATGCTGAAATTCGGCCCTTTTATTCCATGTAACTTGGCAACATATCCTGAAGCAATGTTACCAATTGAGAGGGGAATATAGAACGGGCTGATTCTCCGGGCTCCTTTTTCATGCAGGGCAATTGAATTTGCGTATGATACGTTAAGTCCCCCAATTCCGCTTCCCAGCAGTACTCCGATCCTGTTGGGATTACTTTTTGTATCAATACCTGAATCAGCTACAGCTTCTTTCATAGCGGCAACAGCATAGTGGCAAAAAAAATCCATTCTTTTTGCCGCTTTTACCTCGGATTCCTCATAATACTCTTTATAATTAAAATCTTTTACTTCACCGGCAATCTTTGTCGGAATTTGTGAGGCATCAAATTTTGTAATAGTACTTATTCCTGATTTTTCGGCAGTAACCTGAGCCCACGTATCTTTTACATTATTTCCCAGAGGATTAACCGTTCCCATACCGGTAACAACAACTCTTCTCATTTTATGTACCTTCCTTTCTCTTATTTTAGTCGAATGTATCATTACCGGACACATTAATCTTCTGTATTTGTATGTATAATTTGTTGTATTGTCTGAAAACGAATCAATGTTGAATAATTTTTTGTTTTGCCTTAAGCTTACAACCATGAAATTGCTATTTTTTATTCGTGAAATGGATCTTAATGCAAAGAACAGGGGGGATATTCACAACCATACGCATAAAGAGCATGAACTTATCTATGTTTTTAAAGGAATCTCATCTACCTATAAAAAAGGAGACTTGTTGTTTTATCCGGCCGGGAAACAACATGCTGTTACATTGACCGATAGTGCTTCACTAAAAGTCTGGCAGTTGTATTTTTCCGAAGAGTTGTTTTTAAATTCCGTAAACATGGATAAGGAAGCCCTCTTTGTTCTGGGACAAATCAAACTTTACCTCAATCGGGGGAACAGGATTCATCTTTCCAGAATAGGTTCTGAAAGAGTTGGTAAATTATTTGAAAATATGCAGTGGGAATTCAAAAACAGATATCACGGTTACTCATGGACATTACGGTTAAAACTTATAGAACTGCTTGTTACTGTTCTTCGTGACAGGGAGTTCGTTATACCGATCAGGGGGGATATTGCAAAGCCCCTCTCCAATAGCCACATACAGGATGTAATTCTCTACCTCAATATTAACTATATGAATGAAATAAGCATTGATGATATCCTTTTATTCTGCCCTCTAAGTCGCAGTCATTTTCATGCTCTCTTTAAAAAAGAGACAGGGACCACTTTTATTCAATATCTGAATGATGTGCGGTGTCAGAAAGCGGGTGAACTCCTGGCCACAACAGATGAGCCTATTCTTGAAATTTCCATGCGATGTGGTTTTAACAGTTTCAGTCATTTTTGCCATACCTTTAAGGAAATTTACGGATATTCTCCCGGACAGTTCAGAAAAAATTACGCAACACTAAAATTTTAAAAAACAGGGGGAAGCTATTCCCCCCTGCATTATTCTATTCGTTATATTAAAAAATGTTTGATCATTTTTTGTTAAGTTCTTTTTTCAGGTTATCAATGTTTTTATTTATGGCATCTCCTATTTCTCCTTTCAGAAGAAAAGTCCTGTCCGAATATGATGATGTTCCTATGTATGCGTTTCCAATTTTTCTGGAAATTGCAAGAGTGTGGAGGCCTTTTTTGTCAGAGAGTGTAATAGTAACCGCGGCAGATGGAAGTTTTTTCGTAGTAAATGTATCAAAATTTACAAGTGAAAGTTCGTTTAGATAGTCATTTATTTTTTTTGTATCAATACTTTTACCACCTGAAGTTTTCCAAACCGGTTTCTTATCCTTATTTTCCCTTACGAAAGATAGATTGACCCCATCTCCTCTAATAGTTATTTTTTGAATATCACCAGTCATAAACGAAAGTACTTTTTTATCCTTAATTTTATCCGCTGTTATTTCAAATTTGTTTCGTACCCTCCCTTTCATAGTGTATACATTTTTATCATTTTTAAGTTTTACATAGGTAAAGTCTCCACCTGTTGTCTGAGTACCTATAATAAAATCACGCAGTACTGTACCGTTTTTTCCTTTTGCTACAACATGTATCCCTTTTTTGTTGTCAAGACCATATATTTTATAGTTTTTTGTTTTTGAAACAAGATCAATAACGTTTGCTTTTGCTGTTGTTTCAACAAGTGTATCCATAAGGGTTTTATTGACTTTATAATTATCCGGTTTCAGACGCCACCCTGTTTTTTCTTTATCGAGATTTATACTTGCATCGGTTCCAGTAATAGATAAATTAATAATATCATTTGTACTGAGGGTTTTTAATGTGGGAAGTGTATAATTTATTTTTCCAGTATTGTGAAATACCAGATAAAGCGACAGTAAAAGAACAAGCCCTGTTAGAATGTAATATTCTTTCTTGATTTTCATATTAATTACTGTCTCCTTCCGTAAATTCTCTTTCAATTTTTTTTCTCCTGGATATCCAGAAAAGCCAGACAATGATACCGGTAATAATTACGAGTAAAGGAAGAACTCCAATATTGAAGCTTTTAACAAAAGAGCGAAGGCCGGGCGAGGTTTGATACAAAGGATTGTAAATTTGGCCTTTACTGCGCATTACGGCAAAATCGTCTCTCCCGTTAAGGTGGTCCATAAGATTTGCTACAAAGACAGCATTGGGAGAAGAACCGTTTTTATCAAGAAGATTATCACTGAAAATGGTGGAAGTCCCGATGATAAAGATTTTACCTCTGTCAGTTTTTGGTATAAAGGGTCTTTTCTCCTGGAGTTTATTTGTTTTAATAACAATTTCCGTAGATTTTTTAGCTTTCTTTTTTTGTTTAATAACCGGTCTTGCAGGAATTGCTTTCCCGACAAAATAACTGGTCAACGGTCCCTCAATAAGAGCGGCAAGCGGATACTGTTTTTCTTTATCCGCTCCGGGAGGAGTTATTGTTGCGGGATTATATAAATTAATATTCTTTTTCATTTCCCAGCTTTTTGCCGAGGAAGAAAAAAGGATGCTTACTCTGCTTTTCGTGTTTTTTACTATAGAAAGAGGAGAAATATCCAGAGCAATTAAACCTTTTATGTTATTAATAAAAGGGAGTTTTTTATTGATATTTTTAGATTGTATTTTAGGTGCAAAGTATATTGGTACCTGCTGATATCCGCCATTTGCCGTTTGACTGCGTTGAACGTAGCAGTTTTTATCCATAATATAAGATTTTTCAACAGAAGCACCATAGTGTTTTAATAAATTTTCAAGTCCGGTATTTATTGGTACATATGTTGGCGGTTGAGGATAGTACGGATTCTGGTTGGGAGGTGAAACCGCATTAAATGTATCAATAAGGAACGCTACGGAATTTCCAGCCATGATAAATTGATCTATCTGATATAAATCCCAGGGTGTGAATTTTTCTTTCGGACTGACTATCAGCAGTGTTTTAAGACCCTGCGGTATACCGTTTTTTGATATATCAAGACCCTTAACTGAATAAGTGTCGGCAAGAATTCGATGAAAGTTATTGAATGAAATTTGCCCTTGCCGGGTTTGTGCATACGGATTTCGGTAAAGAGGAGGAGTACCGTAATCAGTCATATAACCTATTTCTTTATTAATTCCCAGAGAACTTTCAATCATACCGGTAATAGAATTTTTAAGTTGATCTTTAGCTGTTATTGAATAACCGAAAAGACTTTTATTCAGTAAATTTACCGTGTAGAATGATCCTTTATTTTCAACAGCGACAGATGCATAAACCTTTTTCACATTTCCCGCGGAATCTTTCAAATTAAAAGGAGTTAAATTCTTCTGCGCTTCTTTCGCAAGGGGTTCCTTGTCAGGATCATTATACGCAAATGAAAGTTTATTATAATTTTTATCATTAAGATCATCAACAATTGATTTTATTGTATTAGGATATCCAGCTAAATCACTGCTCATTGAAAAAAGGGAGGAAGAAAGATACAATGTTACCTTTATCGGTTTTTTCAGAGCAAGAAGGGCACTTATTTTATTCGTTATTTTATACATACTGGTAGTGAGTTGATATTCCAGATTTTTAACCGAGGCCAGCGAACCTATGGTTTCACTCATAGTACCGTATTTTAAGACAATCCCCATGGTGGCATTTTGGAGTTTAACTTCATCACTTTGAATATTCTGAATTTGCACCGGATAAATTGAATAACTTTTAGCAAGGTCTTTTAGGTTATTGCCGTTTTTGTCTGTAGAAGTGCCAGCTTTGTTAATAGTATAAATCTGATAATTGAAATTTTTTCCTCCGGCGAGGCTGTATTCTTCCAGCATATCAAGAACTTCCTGTGGAAGGTTGTTATAGGGTTGCGGAAGATTTTCAGAAAAGAAAGCTTTGACGGTTAAAGGTTCTTCAAGTGTGGAAACAGCTTTTTTACTTGCATCGGAAAGTGAATACACCTTATGAGCAGTAAGATCGATACGAAAAAACAGAGTGAGAGAAACAAAATTTATAAGAACAGCAACAGAGACATAAAGAAAGAATTTGAACCATAGTGATTTTTTCATTTTTTTCTCCTAACTTCTTTCTCTATTCACCATATAGGTGCCATAGAGAGCCAGGAAAATGACGGTGAGAAAATATATAATATCCCGTGAATCAATAATCCCTTTGGCTATATTATTAAAGTGATAGTCAGTACTCAGGTATTGAAGAAACCCTGTAAGAAACGATGGAAGGAAAATAAGCGATTTGTTAATTACTGTGAGAAAAAAACAGAAAGCGGCGCTCAAAATAAACGCGACGACCTGATTTTTTGTAAGTGATGAGGCAAAAATACCTATTCCGGAAAACGCACCGGCAAGGAGTATGGCACCCAGATAACCACCAATAACCGGCCCCCAGTCAAGATCTCCCAGAAAACTGATAAATATCGGGTAGATGAGGGTAGGAGCAAGCATAATAAGTGTGAAAAAAAGCGAGGCTAAGTATTTACCGAAGATAATATCCATGTCTGTCACAGGAAGAGTTTTAAGTATTTCGAAAGAACCACTCTTATATTCTTCGGAAAAAAGTCTCATGGAAACGGCCGGTACACTAAAAGCCAGGATAATAGGCAATAAATTGAAGAAATTTCTCATATCCGCGCTTCCGGATAGAAAAAAAGTAGAAAAGAAGAACCATCCTATAATAATAAGAAAAAGTGTAATAATTATATATGCTCCCGGAGAAGTAAAAAAAGTTTTGAACTCTCTTTTATAAACAATTGAAATAGATTTAGCTGACATTTTTATTTTCCTTTGTAAGTTCTCTAAAAATATACTCAAGTGATTTTTTCTCCTGTTTCATTTCAAGAAGAATCCAGTTCTGCTTTCTAATGCTTTTATACAGCTCGACCCTGATATCTTCATTGCATGTTAACTGAATACTCATTGAATCAGAAGATTGTATAATTTGAATATCAATAATCTGTTTAAGCTTACTAAATACTTTTTCAACAGCGCTTTGTTCCGCGTCCTGTAAAATAAGTGAAATAAACTGGTTTTTGCTCTTATCGGATTTTAGCATATCAGCTGTACCGTCAGCAGCAAGTTTCCCTTTGTTAATTATAATAACTCTGTCGCAGGTTGCTTCTGCTTCGCTAAGAATATGAGTAGAAAAAATAATGGTTTTGGTTTTCCCAATTTCTTTGATAATAGAACGTATCTCGACAATTTGATTTGGATCCAGTCCGCTGGTCGGTTCATCCAGTACAAGTATGTCGGGATCACCCATCAGAGCAAGTGCCAGACCAACCCGTTGTTTATATCCCTTTGAGAGATTACCAACCGTTTTATGCATGACATCGGTAAGACTGCAAATTTTTGCCAGTTCTTTTATTCTTCCAAGTTGTTTATTCTTTTCGATTCCTCTCATCTCCGCAATGAAGAACAGATAATCGAAAACTATCATATCCGGATAAATCGGGGAAGATTCAGGAAGATATCCAATATTTTTCTTTACTTCCAGAGGGTTTTCCCTGACATCAATACCATCTACAAGGACAGTACCTGATGATGGCTGTAAGTATCCTGTAAGAATACGAAGGGTTGTTGTCTTCCCTGCTCCATTTGGCCCCAGAAGTCCTAGAATCTGACCATGTGGTATGTCAATGGACAGCTTATCGACCGCGCAGGTTTCCCCGTAATACCGCGAAAGTTTTCTTATACTTACCATGAAATGTGTTTCTCCTTAAAATTGAAGTCTTGTATATAAAATATGACTATCTAATTATTAAACTACAGTGATAAGGAATTGTTACAAAATTTATTTAAAAAAATGCATAAAAAACCTTGTGTGCTTACGCCAGGGAGGGGAGTACCAGCTTATTAATCCAGTTTGTAAATTCCCGTTCCCTTATTTTATCCGAGATGATGGTATCGTCAATATCATACTTCCACCGGAGGTCTTTTCTTGACGGGTCATTGTAAATAGCTTCAAGATCTTCAGTATAACGAATCATATCCTCATGATTATTAAAATAGCCCTGTTTTGTCAGAATATTCTCTCTGACGGCTATAAGATGCGCCATTTCCTTTAAATTAAGCTCCGGGTGGTACTGAGTTGCCCAGAAGACACCTTTTTTATGTTTCACCTCAACTGCCTGTATTGGCGTAAACTCGTTACCGGCCAGAATGACTCCTCCCTCAGGCATTTTTATTACTATATCATCATGGCTGACGAAACCGTCAAATATGGGAGGTTTTCCCTCCAAAAGCGGATGAATTTTTCCTTCCTCAGTTGGGTGTATTTTACGAGCGACACCCATTTCCCTTCCTTTTGGGTTCGGTCCGACATCGCCTCCTGCTGCGTATGCAGCCATCTGGATAGCCCAACAGCTTCCAAACTGGGGTAAACCATACTCGTATGCATCTTCGGCAAGAGCTATAAGTTTCTGAACACGCTGATCATCTCTGTGATAAACGGTCAGGTTACATCCCGGCCAGATTACGGCGGTATAGGAAGTAACCTCATTCCCGCACGGCAGGGTTATCCCGGGATCACTGGAGTAAAATATATCGTATTCCGCGTCAGGCAGATATTTTTTTAAAAGATCAGCATAGAGTTTGCCCGCGTATGTAACATAGTGATGGTCGTACTCTAATCTGCTTTCTTTTGTATAACAGTCGGGAATAATAAATTTCAGTTTCCGTATCATGTAATACCTCTCTTTTATTTTATATCAAAAAAATTACTCCATAGCAAGAAAGGTGTGACAATAACTAAAAATGTATTTTGCCGGAAAACCATTTTTCCAGGTCATCAATAGTAATTTCAGAAAAATCCCTGATTACTCTGTCAGCCCCATTTTTCTTTAATTCCTCTTCATTGTTCTCCCTGGCAATACCCAACACAAGACCGAAGTTCCCTTTGGCTCCTGCCTGTACCCCGGAAATTGCATCTTCAACTATGATTGCCTTTTTATACTCACTCTTAAGATTGTTACAGGCGGTGGTAAAAATATCCGGTTCGGGTTTTCCTTTCAGGTTTAATTTGGCAGAAACAACACCATCGACTCTTGTGTCAAACAACTCAAGCAGATCCGCTGCCTCTAGTACAGCTTTACAGTTTTTGCTTGAAGAAGCAACTCCGAGCTTTATACCGAGTTTTTTAAGTTTTTTTATTATATCGACGGTTGAATTATATACCCTAACACCCTCACCGGTTACTATTGCGTTGAAGGTACTGTCTTTCTTGTTTCCCAATCCACAGATGGTTTCTCTGCCGGGAGGATCGGAAGGATTTCCGAAATCAATATTAATTCCCCGGGAAAGGAGGAAGGATTCAACACCTTTATACCGCGATTTCCCATCGACAAAGGGAAGATAATCCCTTTCATGATCGAATTCTTTAAATGGTTCGCCATATGTAGTGAACCGAAATTCCAGGTATTCATCAAACATCTTCTTCCATGCAAGACTATGAACCCTGGCTGTCTGAGTAATAACCCCGTCAAGATCAAAGATAACCGCTTTGAAACTGTAGTCAGCCATATGTACGCTCCTCTGTTATTTGTAAAGCAATTTTCCGGTAACAGGGTCCTGTGCATACTTTTCACACAGCTCTGTAAGCACATCCTCATGTGTAATACCAACATTCATAACAGTATCGTTACCGGCATAATAGATAAGGATACTACCGTCATCGTTTCGGATAGCTCCACAGGTAAATACTACATTCGGCACATGGATATAGTCACTGTTTTTTACCATGCAATCCGCATTTGACGGAAAAAGTATGGGAATACTGGACATTTTAACTTTGGCAGGATCCGAAAGATCATGTAATGCCACACCTAAAACATATGGATTCCCGTCAATTGTGGAGCGGACTCCGTGAAATATATGTAACCATCCTTTTTTTGTTCTAACAGGAGGTGCTCCGGGGCCTGTTTTATCCGAAAATGACGAAGGCCCACCGCCGGTTTTCATGACAGGATCAGCTGAAATTTGCCATTTACCGTATTCGAGATCCCCTGTATATCCCAACCTGATTTGAGAGTAATTGCCAGTGAAACACGAACTCTATTCTTAATGGATCCATGATAAGCGCTGTAGGTAATGGCATAGCAGTTATCTATTTCTGTTTTCCGGGGGTCTTCCACTACTCCGCTTTCCATTTCAATAATAGTGTCTTTATCAAGTCTGCCATCGATATGGTCACTAATTGTTGCAGGCTTCATGAAGGGTTCAGGGGCAATGCGCCAGTTATTCAGGCCGTTTCTGCTTCGGGCTATGCCCAGAACGCTGATTCCGCAGCGAAGATGGGAGCGGAAAACCATCAGTGTATCTTCTCCCAAACGGGTAATTCCTGCATTATGGACTGTTATTATCTGCCGGTCTGGATCGGTCCATACTTTATTCACATGACCGGAAGTAAGAATTGGATTTTTTGGATACCTGAAACCGGAGTATTTAGCGTAACGGTAGTTCTATACCCATCGTTAAATGATACGGTTCTGTGAATGGATTCGCACATTCTTATTTCTCCCTGAAAGTATTCCAAAGCGCTTTTGTTGGGATGGTACATAGAATCATCTCCATGAAAAAATGTCAAGCTTACTTTTCCGAAGCGCTTTGAAAAAATAGCTTGACAATGTAGAATTCTTGTGTATAATTGAATTAATCCAAAGCGCTTCGGTAGGCGTTAAGCTATTATAAGGAATGTATGGTAAAACTGGCTGATATTGCAAAGAAACTTAATCTGTCGCTTACGACTGTATCCAGAGCTTTAAATGACTTTAGTGATGTAAGTCCGAAAACGAAGGTACGGGTTAAACGAGCAGCGAAAGAGATGGGATATGTACCGAATCGTATGGCGCAGAATCTTGCGATGAAGAAGAGCCATCTTATAAGCCTTCTGTATGATGATTACCGTGAATCAATTTTATACCAGTCCTTCACCTTTGAAGTTATTGCCGGCATTAGAAGCTATTTTGGGAACACCCCGTATGATCTCATTATTATACCTGAAAACACTAAGGGTAAAAACAGGGATTCACTAAAAAATATCTGCCTCTCTCGTGGAGTTGATGGCCTGTTTGTAGTTGATATCAGAACGGATGATACATCATATATTGCTGAACTGAAAGAGGATTTTATACCGGCTGTTGTTATTGATTACCATCTTACGGGAAGAAAAATATCCTATGTTGAGTCCGATAATATAAAAGGATGCAGGCTCGTTGTAGATTATCTCGTTTCGAAAGGGCATAGGAATATTGCATTTGTCAATGGTCACAGTTTTGCAGCAGTCAGCTCTATCCGTTTTGAAGGATATAGAACTGCCCTTGAAAAGAACGG
>CAYSXD010000059.1:0-10210 GCA_964434925.1 uncultured Spirochaetaceae bacterium | reverse complement strand
CTGTATTACAACGATTATCACAAATATGATTCCTTAGGGGGATCAACGTTGATGAGTTACGATTGGGCGGATATTCCCGGTGATCACAAATACCCGTATGCAGACGGAGGGAGAACCGGGCCGTACGCAGCAGGTTCAAAAGGAGAAATAGAGGGCAACACGGCGGTCTTCAATTATGACCTTGGCTCAGGGCAATGGGTGGGAGGAAGGATCCCTCTTACGCTCGGATCAGAGGGTCTGAACCTGTCCGCTATTGAAAGCATATCCCTCAAAGTAAAACTCATTAGTGGTACCGGTTCGATTAAAACGTTCATACGGTTGGGTCACCTTGGTGAAGATCTTGACGGGGACGGTAACCTTGACGGAGAAACGGCACCATTCGAAAAAGGATTTACCTTTAATCCGGTCTACAACAGTTCCACCTATTCGATGAAAGTCGGCTCTTCTCCCGACGGCAAAACGGGGAACGGACAGATTGATTCGGAAGACCTCGACGGCAACGGGGTACTGGACCCGGAAACTGCAGACACAATTATAACGCTCGCTGGAGGAACTGACTACACGGAACCGCCAGCTGATTCTTCTTGGAGAACAATCACCGTACAGCTTTCCCCTGATGAAAGAGCCAAACTTCGAAAGGTAACGGGATTCGAAATTATTATTCAGGATACCAGCGGAAGCAGTTCTTTAGGACAACTTCTTGTTGGAGATATTCACCTCACGGGATCATCCTTCGTTGTCACTCCGGGAGGAGGCCAGCAGGTAAACGCGGAAGAGGGAAGTGAGTTGCTGCTTAACCCGGTAGGGAGTACCCTTGAATCAGGCTTCCCCGAAGTAAAGGATATGTTTTCCACTGCCGAAACAGTACAGAATATTGGGAAATTCATCTGGGATGCACCCGGGACATGGTCAGCGACCACGTTTACACGGCCGGTGAATCTGCAGAATTATAAAAAACTGACATTCTATATAAAGACACCCTCTCCGGCACCTGCTGCCGGACTTGATTCTACTATCTATTCGACAGCGATTTCACTGCTCAACCCTGGTGAACAGGGTATAAAAATCTACTTTACTCCAACGGCTTCAAATACATGGCAAAAATATACTTTCGACTATACAACCGGTGAACTTTTTGCAAATGGACAAAAAAAGGCAGTTTTTGTCGCAAGGAACGATCATTCTGTCGAGAATGTACAGAAATTTATACTCCGTGCGAATTGTACTGCTGCAGGAACCCTATATCTTGATGAGGTGCATCTGGAAGATTCGGTTTTTGGTGTTTCAACCGGAATAACATCACAATTTACCTACAAACATCCCGGCGTACTTATTGCAGCGGGAGGAACACCCGTTATCAGTGATTTCACTTTTTCCAACAACTCACACGTAGCAGGAAATAATTTTGCTACAGGATTCACCGCGCCTCAGGAAACAAATGTCTATACCTCATCTTCCGTTGGATTTTCATTATTTTCTCTCCGCCTTGCCGGTTCTCTCGATATACAAAAAGAACCGGATGCAATCTATTATTCTCCCGGATGGAGCATTACCATGCCGTTCTTTAAGCAAAAACTAATTCTGAAAGACTCCTACCAGGAGACTAACGGGAAAAACGCACAGTCTGTATCACGGGAAAATACTACCCAAATCTCAGCCGGCAGCAGTGAATTCTCTTTTGGAACACAATCGAAGTCCGGCACGATTTCCCTGCAGCAAAACTGGAACGCACAGTGGAACCTAAGCACTTCCCCCTTTACTCTTGATACATCCCTTATTCTGGGAACCATAACACCGGTAAACCCTTACGCGGGTAAAACCCTTGCCGAACGAATTGGAAAGTCATATGAACTTTTTATACCGGTAACCGTTCCTTTTCCCCAGAGAAGCATCAACTTTGATCTGAATGGGAAAATGAAATCTACCCGGACACGGATCACGATAGATGAACAGATAACTACCGGTACAACGGGAACAACAGACCGAAAAATCACTAATACACAGCGTCTCATTCTGGGATTACCGATTACTTTTAACGAAGGAACTTCTAAAGAATGGAAACTTACTCCCTCATACAGCCGTTTTCTTTCAGCATCAAGGCCCCCTTCAAAGGACATTTCTTTTTATACAGATGCACTCTCCGCCTTACATACTACCGCTTCTCAAAGCTACTATTTCACATCAATACCACTGTACGAACTCATCCTGGACAGCGGATCTTCCTTTTCCAGTGTCAGTAAAGGCCTCGATTCAGCTCTGTACAAACCGGAATTTTCACTCACGTTTCTCCACCAGAGCGGTAACAGCTTCGCTGATATCTTTATTCCAACCTCCGCGGAGGCTTCCATACAGAGAACACAAAAACGGGAATGGGATTCCCTTTCCGATACAAAGTCATTTTCTTTTACTTTTGTAAACAGCGTCTTTAATCTTTATGGAAAACTTGGTTCACATCCTTTCTTTACCTGGTACCAGACTGAAGAATATACCGGAAAAGCGGGCATTAAAGTCTCCGCTTCTTTCCCCGAAAACGCAACTATTACATTATACAAAAATGATTATCTGAATTTTATTATCAGGAAGGATTATTCCTTAAGCCTCGAATCAACTCTATCCTTTGCATGGCTTCCTCTTGTAACCGATGGAACACTCATTGCCGCCTATAATTGGATTGTCCCCCTTAACAGAATGATAAAAATTCCCGTTATAGCCCCTGAAGGGGAAAGTAAAAGCTTTTTTTCCCATAAAGAGAGTTTTACCGTTTCGTACCGGTATGATGATACGATTTCCGAATTTGATACAACCTTTACACTGAAACATTCTTCAGATTATGTTATTGGCAGCAGGGGAAAACTTTCCGCATATGCTGGAATTGGCTTCAGCAGGAAAAAAATAACCCTGGGCACAGCGAGTCTTTCCTATATGCAGCTGGGGTTTGAAGCGGGTATTACCGCACGGATGAATTTCTAATATTTTTACCGTACAATTGTTTTTTTCTCTACACTGTTATATAATTAGTTGTTAGGAAAAGGAGATCTTTATATGAAAATATTGAAAAATTTACTTGCCATAACAATTGCCGTTGTAATGGTTATCCCCGCTTTTTCGGAAGATAAAAAGACGGATGAAGGTTTTAACTTTGGCCTTGATATGGAGCTTGGGGCTGAAACATTTAATGACGGGGGAATACCTGTTGCCTATCAAAAGCTTTCTTTAAACCCCGATATATCATTCGGTAAAGTGGGAATCGGTATGGCGGTTTCTCTCCATTACCGTTTTACCGATGCCGGCCTTGTAGTCCGGCCACAGGACTGGATACCTGACTATAACGGAAATAATAAAACATTTCTGGATATTTACCTCCCGTTATTCAGATATGTACGGTACGGACATAAGGGTGATCCGCTGTTCGCTAAAATAGGTGCTATTGATGACGGTACGCTTGGAAACGGATTTCTTATGGGCGGATATGCAAATACAAATTTTCTCCCTGAAAGACGAATTGTCGGGCTGGCTCTTGATCTGGACGGATCTCTCTTTAACTTTCCCTATCTGGGTATAGAAACGTTTACCGGTAATCTTGCTAAATTTGATGTCTTTGGTACACGACTGTATGCCCGTCCTCTTTTAAGCCTTAAGCTGCCTGTTTTCAAAAACCTTCAGATAGGTACTACCTTCGTTATGGACCGGAACCCCAACGCGCTTGGGACATTTGTTGATCCCGCTGCTACACCCGATTCGGTATACATGTATGGAGTAGACTTTAAACAACCGGTACTGAACAGTGACCTTTTTTCACTGGCAGTTTATGGTGATGTTGATTTTCAACCGGCCAGTGGAAGCAAAACAAAAACAAGCACCGGCGCGTTACTCGGATTCGGCGGGAAACTTATTGGATTTATGCACTATGGGTTAAACGCACTCTTTCTCGGAGACAACTATGTACCATTCTACTTCGATTCAGTGTATGACCTGTACCGGGAAACAAAATATGAAATGTACAATGGTGATATTACTATTCCGGGATACTCAGGATGGCTCGCTTCACTAGGTTTTAGTTTTCTTGATGATAAACTCAGTTTTAATACATCACTGGACGGTGCGTTTAAAAGCGACCCCTCAGTAGACGCTACCTATCCTCATTTAAAAGCAACTTTTACCATTGGAGAGGGTATTATTCCGGGGATCTTTTTTGATGCCAGTTACGACAAACGTTACATTAAAGCGTTTTCCGATCTTATCAGCCCTGAAAATGCTGTTATAGGGGCAGATATAAACTATAAAACAGGACCGGCGGTTATTACACTCGGATATGACCTGCGTTATATTGCCAACCCCGAACCGGGTAATTCCAACTGGCAGACCACAGCAAAACTATCGACTTCCATCAGTCTATTTTAAGGAGGAATACTAATGAAAAAATTATTATTACTGCTGTGTATACTGGCAGTACCTTTTTTTGCAATGGCTCAGAATAACGGTCCGTACGCGGTTCTTGCATACTATGAGGACGACCAGGCACTGGAAATAACCGACGCCTCAGGCACTCCTATTACCGATATCTACTATGGAATGGAACTTCAGGACGGAGATACCATCAGGACAAAAGGGACAGTAGCGGAACTACAGCTTGAACCTAACGGTTCAATTATAAAACTTTCAACCGATACGGGATTTACCATTGAAAACCGGCAGAAATCGGAATCGGATTGGAATATTTTCAAACTTGCATCCGGAAAGATTCATGCCATCGCGGCCCGGGCCGGTCTGACAAACAGATACACAATACAAACCCCTACAGCTGTAGCCGGTGTCAGGGGAACAGATTTCGGAATTATTTCCCATCCGGGAAGTGAAGAAAAAGCTTTTGTGCTCGAGGGTTTAATTGATTATACAAAAAAAGACACAAACCAAACCATACAGCTTGGTACAGGAATGGTCGGGGATGCCCTTGCTGATGTATTTAAAGCTGTTAAAGCAAGTCAGGACCAACTGAAAGCTCTTGTCAAAGGTGTCGTTTTTTCAAAACTTGATCCGGCTAAAGTTCCCGGACACGAACAGAATGGAGCAAAAAAGCAGCCGGAGACAAAACCAGAGAAGGAAGCTGCAGGCAATAAAAAAGCTGAAGAACCCAAAAAACCGACAAAACAGGAAATTGCCAAGCAGGCAAAGAATAATACAATGTCCGCAATAGCCAAAATTCTCAAACTTGAAATCGGTACGGTCACCATGGAAGGGCAGACCTGGTCAAAAGCGGTTATTCAACCTACCTTTAACCTTGGAAAGTTAAAACTTTCTCTCTATCTGCCGGTTATTTATGCGACCAACCTGTTTGATCCGAATGACTGGTATCATCCGGAAGGAAACAACGAATGGTCATTTGGTACTGACAGCTCTTTCCTGAATCCCAACAAAAAAACAGAGTGGATAAACAGAACAAAAGATTTTATCTCCGACCTCTTTTTAAAAATTCGTTACGTTGAATGGGGAAAGCAGCGTGATCCTTTCTTTTTCAAAATAGGTAATTTGAATGACATGACCCTTGGACACGGACTTATTATGAAGAATTTCGCCAACGATGCCGATTTCCCTTCAATTCGACGTACAGGACTCAATCTGGGCATTGACGGCAGTAAGGTAGGTTTTGAAGCGGTTGTTAATGATCTTGCCGATCCCGAAATTTTTGGCGGCAGACTTTATTTCAGACCATTCTGGAAACTTGCCCTTGGTGTTTCCAGTGTTATAGATATTAACCCTGAAAGTGCCCCTAATGCAGCGGATAGTACTAAATTCATCACTACGGGAGCAGATCTTGACCTTCCGATTTTTGAAAATGAAGCACTCTCATTTATTCTTTTTTCTGATATTGCAGGGATGGTACCCTATCAAAAGGGATCGGTAAACACTGCCACCCTGTATGATAAAGCTACAAAAACCTTCAGAAACTATGGATGGAATGCGGGAGTCTTTGGTAAAATTCTTTTTATAAACTATAACCTTCAATACCGCTATTTTGACGGTATTTTTAAACCGGCTTTTTTTGACTCAGCATACGAACGAATGCGAGGGACATACGTAACCAGGATTAATAACTATCTCGCCCACCCTGATGATCCACAGTACAACACAAAAACAATGGGTATTTACGGAGAAGCAGGTTTCGGTATTGCCGATATGTTTCATGTTACACTCGGGTATATGTGGCCGTGGGCTGAAGATAAAAACTTTATGGATCTTGATGATGAACTCCTTGTTAAACTTGAAGTACTGCCGGGGACTATACCCGTTGTTGGGGTATACGGTTCAGTCAGCTATCACCGGACAAAATTCATACCAACATTGCTCAAACGGGGTGATGGAGCAAATTTAACACTCTTTGACGCCAATACGGTCGTTTCCGGAGAGCTTATATATCCTGTCACGCCAATGCTTAATCTTGCCGCAGTATTTTCAACCAGTGTGAAAACTGACGAATCAGGAGATATCGTCTATGCAGATGGCCTGCCTAAGGTGGTTCCATCTATCACAATTGAAACCAGAATTGGCTTTTAACCAGGTATACATTGAATAACAGGAAAACACCCCGGAGGATTAACCTCCTCCGGGATTCTGTTGCTCTGAGCATTGCCGCCGGTGAAGTTATTGACCGGCCTTTTTCCATTGTCAGAGAACTCCTTGATAACGCGATTGACTCCGGAGCTGATCACATTGACGTTTCCATAGAAAACGGCGGGATTGACCGTATCCGGGTTATCGATAACGGTAGTGGCATGAAGTCTGAAGATCTAAAAATATGCTATCTCCCCCATTCAACCAGTAAAATAGAAGAAATTGAAGATCTTGAGAAGTTGTCAACACTTGGATTCAGAGGTGAAGCCCTGTCCAGTATTGCCTCATGTACTCTTCTCAAAATTACCAGCGCGCCCACCGGGGATAATGCCGGTACCATACGTATTCAGAATAGTACCTTTCTTGACTATTCACCGAGTAAAGGGTTACAGGGAACCATTATTGAAATAACACATCTCTTTCATACACTTCCCGCGCGCAAAAAGTTTCTTAAACGACCTTCCGCCGAGGCGGGAGCCTGTAAAAAAATGTTTATTGAAAAGGCACTGCCTTTCAACAACCTGACCTTTCGTTTTTTTCAGGATAATCAGATAAAACTCTTTTTTCCCGGCTCTTCGCTACCGGATCGCCTTCTCGCAGCCTATCCCGGGATTCTGCATAAAGACCTTATCCACGAAATAAAAACGGAAGGAGAATTCTTTTCTCTTACCATTATTGCCGGTGATCCCTCTCTCACAAGGAAGGACAGGCGATTTATTCAACTATTTCTTAACAACCGGAAAATTTCAGATTTTTCTCTCATACAGGCTGTTGAATACGGTTTTTCAGAATACCTTCCGGGAGGAACATACCCAATCGCTTTTGTGTTTATCTCAATGGACCCCTCCTTCGTCGATTTTAATATTCATCCCACAAAAAAAGAGGTTCGAATCAGAAACACATCCGATCTTCATCACGGAATAGTTTCCGCCATTACTAATTTTCTCAAGGGATACACGTATAACTATAAGAAAAGTACCGCTTATCAGCTTCCTGAAGCAAAGGATTTTACCGGGTTCTCCGGTTTTATCACTAAGATCGAACATCCTCTCCATCAGAGCCCCTATTCCGGCCGAAATTTTTCAAAAAGGCCGGATTCCCTGTTAGAAAAACACAGCCCCTATACGGCACATTCTTCCCCTGACGCGGTTAGATATGAAGAATTTTCAGAATCAGAATCGATAAAAGAACCTGATATTCCATTTCAGTATCTGGGGCAGGTGTTTAAACTTTTTCTTGTTGTATCTTCCGGCGAGATTCTGTATATCATGGATCAGCATGCTTCCCATGAAAAGATTCTTTTTAATGAATTTCTTGAAAATACCGGGAGTACTCAGAAGCTGCTCGTACCCCATATTTTTTCTATTGGCAGCAACGTGGAAATTCTCCTCAGAAAAAACGTTTCAGCTTATAAAGAAATGGGTATTCTCCTTGAAGAATTAATAGGAGGGCAGTGGGCTCTCAAAGGCATACCGGAAAAGTGTACCGGACAGGAAAATACAATAATTAATTTTATTAAGTCACAGGAAGGTTCTGTTCATAATCTTAAAACCGCACTCTACGCAGACATGGCGTGCAAATTGGCAATTAAAGACGGTGAAAGACTGGACAGGATCACGGCAATCGAGCTTATTAAGAAAACAATCACTCTAAAAAATGCCCGCTGCCCTCACGGCAGACCTTTATGGTTCCAAATTTCCCGGGAAGAACTCTTTAAACTGGTTGGCAGAACCTGAGATATCGACGAAACACTCCCGTGAAGATTCCGGATCCTGCCATTTAACACCATTAATTCCGGAAGACACATTTTGGAATTCATCACTCTCTTTAATTCTGAAGGTAAGATTCAACTTCATCTTTTTTATCATAGTCAGGTTTTTTTGCCAGTAATGCTTTAAAAAGCTTCTGTGCTTTTGTCTGCTGGTTTTCCGCTAAAAGGAGTTTCCCCAGCGTGTAGTACGCATCCCAATAGCTGCTATCAATTTTAATAAGTTCCGTTAGTGTTGTCATAGCCTTATCTTTACTCCCGGTTTCAATATAGGCAAGAGCAAGGTTATACCTCATCAGTGTCGCGTTCGGTTTTTTTGCTATCGCCTTTTTGTAGTGTGTAATACTGTCGTTATACAGTTTTGAATGAAGGTATACGTTTCCCAGATTGTTGTTTACCTCCAGAGATTCAGGATCAATCTGATAGGCTATAAGAAGCTGATCCAGGGCTTTGCTGTACGCTCCGCTTTCATCGTAAATTTTACCAAGATTTATACGGGGAAGAATGTATTTTTGGTCCCGTGCAATAGAGGCAGTATAAGCCTGAATGGCAGAAGGGATGTTATTCAGTTTCTCGCTTACCAGTCCGAGGGTATAGAGATATACGGCAGAATTACTTTTTAATTGAACTGCTTTTGAAGCATACGATAACGCATCGGAATATTTTTTTAGTTCTATCTCTGTCAATGCCAGATTGTAATTGGTAATCGGGTCATCCGGTTTAAGCAAAAGCGCCCGTTTAAAATATACCTCTGCATTCTTATTGTCCCCGGCAAGAGCATATTCAGATCCCAGCGATGCCGCATAGATTGACTTTGTCGAATCAAGAGTTACTGCTTCACGATAATGAGCTATTGCAGCTTTTGTTTCTCCCGCCAGACGTTTAAGTTCCCCCATCTGAAAATAGGCAAGCGCATTTGAGGGATTAATTTTAGACGCGTTTTGAAAGGCCCGGTACGCGCTGGTGTTACTACCAAGAATACGCTGTGTAAAGCCAAGATTAAGATAGGCTTTCTCATGCTCCGGATCAATATGTATACATGCTTCAAAAGACGAGCGTGCCTGATCAAACTTTCTTGCACGGTATTGTGCTTTGCCGAGTTCAAAAAGTAAATTGGGATCTTCCGGATTAAGGCGTGCGGCAGTTTTATAGGAATCAATTGCGTTTTCCCACTGATTCTGCTTTGCGTACACCTTGCCAAGTGTTTCATACGGAATATACAGGTTCTTATCCTTCTCAATTGCTTTATGAGAGTACTCTACAGCTTTATTAATATTAGGCTGGCTGTTTTCGTCTTCCTGAAAATAAGATTCGCCCTTTTCCGCGTAAGCTTCCGCGGAATCAGGATCAATCTTCAGTGCATCATCAAAAAATCCTCTTGCCTGAACATGCTGATTATCCTGCATTTTTTCTTTTCCCTGCTCTATCAGGGCCTTAACTTTCGCCTTCTTTTCCTGCTCAGCTTTACTGAGTCTGGCCAACTTTGCCGCTTCCGCTTTCTTTTTGATCTCAGCTTCTTTTCTTAATGCATCAAGTTTTGCCAGTTCCTGCTTTTTTCTGGCCGCTTCCTCATTCTGAGCAGTTTGATCAACGGTATTTCGCAGGTTTGTACCAAGTTTTGAAAGAGACTTTGAAAGGTTTTCCCGGGCTTTCTCCTGTTCCTGTAATTTTGTTTCTTCATCAGCTTTTTTCTTAGCTACAATTTCATCCCGGAGAGTAAGGGCTTTTTCATTGTCAGAGTTTGCTATAAGAAGTTTATTAATAAGCTCCAGTGCCATTGAATATTCGCCGCTGTCGGAATACGCCTGCGCCAGCTTTAATGTATTAATCTCC
>CAYSXD010000058.1:0-10213 GCA_964434925.1 uncultured Spirochaetaceae bacterium | reverse complement strand
GACAAGGAGAATGTTCAAACTACAAAGATCGAGATTTCAACTCTACTAAACAGAGCACGCCTTAGCGGAGATATACTGGTTTTACCTTTTAATGATATTGCTTTCAGTGAGACCCTGCTGAGTGTTTCGGGTGATGCAAGTTTAATCATGATGGGACTTCCGGGAAACTATATAGATAACCAAAAACGAATGTTTTTTAAGCTGAATGATTTCTTTTTTACAAAGGAGATCCGGAAATATGATGGTTTACCGGCAATTCTGTTTGTAAGAAGTGCCAGACACATCAAACTTTTTGAAGATTAAAACCGGTAAAAATATTAATCCTTTAAATAGTTGCTATACACTGCACTCGCGCAGAGAGAAAGAAATTTAGTCATGTCACTGTCGCTTCTCGATGTTATAATGACAGGTACCTTTGCACCAAGAACAACATTCGCGACATCAGCAGACATAGTCATAGCCCATGACTTATAAAGAAAGTTTCCTCCGGCAAGATGAGGAACAATAAGAACATCGGCTTTCCCCGCGACGGGAAGATTGGTCAGTCCTTTGTGCTTTACCGATTCCTCATAAAGAGCGAGATCATAGGAGAGTGGTCCGTACACTGTAGCGTCTTCCCACTTCATTTTGGAAAGTTCCTGCGCGAAGATCGATGTTGGAATTTTCTCTGATGGTTTTTCGTTAGCATCGAGAATAGCAACATTCGGGTGGTTGACCCCCATACTTTTTGCGACATCTATCGCGTTGAGAATAATATCCTTTGAAGTATCCAGGTCGTCGGCAATGGTAAGTTCCGGGTTTATTCCAGGGTCGGTAAGAAAAATGAAACGGTTGAGTTTCGGGAGTTCAAACAGGCTAACCATCGATAAGCGTCTGCCGGTACCAAGGCCTTCTTTCTTATGCAACAGTGCTTTCATAAAAACAGCAGTATTTATATTGCCTTTCATGATCATGTCACCCTTTCCTTCCTGTATATATTCTACTCCCCTTCCGGCGCATACAGCATCAAAGGCTTCTTCATTTTTGTTAATAGTTACGACTTCATATACATCCCGGAACTCTTCCCACTCTTTCGGAAAGTCCGAGGGATCACCGATAAGCCAGGCCTTCTTAATTACATTTTCTTTAATTGCCATATTAACTGCCTCAACGGCAGTTTCATTGGGAATGACCAGAACAAGATTCATGCCCCCCAGATGTTTTGCTCCCTGGATCAGATCCGTCATCTTTTTACTCCGTGAAAGATGAATCATTGATTCACTGTTATAGATTGCTGCCAGAATTTTTGTCTTTTTACCTGCGGCTGTAAGAGCGTGAGGAAATGAAGAATCAAAATAGATTGAATCTCCTTTATTAAGTATATACTCTTTTTTATCAATAATAATTTTTAAAACGCCTTCCATAACATAGTGGAATTCTTCACCCTTATGGACACTGTATTCCAGAGGTTTATCGTTGATTACTTCTACAAGAAAAGGTTCTATGTGCCGTCCGCTATAATATGGAGCCAGATTTTCGTAATTGAAACTTTTTCTCCGGTCAATTCTTACCCTGTCATCCGCTTTTGTAACAACAACACCTTTTGTATGAAATTCTTTTCCGTATATAAGTGCTGAAATGTCAGTATCAAGTACTCCGGCAATTTTAAGGAGATCTGAAACAGAAGGTTCAACTTTCTTTTCTTCTATTTTTTCAAGAAAATCTTCCGTCATCCCGATAACTTCGGAAAGTTCTTTCCTCCCAAGGTTCTTTTCTGTACGTATTTTTTTTATATTTTTACCAGTATGCATCTTCAGGTCTCCTTTCCGTTTTCTCTATGATTATAGACCTGAAGGGACATCTGGCAAAGCCGAAAATATTATAAATTCCATACAAAATCGCTTGTTTTCTGCAAATGAGCCGATTTACTCACTAAGCAGATAATCTGTTTAATGCGCTGACTACCGCTTTTATTGATGCCATGGAAATATTTGAATCTTTACCTACCCCGTAGAATATTTTTCCATCTTCATTCTTTAAGCTGATGTAGGAAACAGCATGTGAGTCCGAACCTCCCTCAATATCATGTTCATTATAGCTGGTGAGGGTTACAGGAGTTTGGATAACCGCATTGAGCCCTTTAATAAAAGCATCAATTGGTCCGTTACCCTTCATTGAGAGAGTAATATCCTTCCCTCTGTATTGTATAATGCCTTCTACTGTGGTTAATCCTTCTGAACCGGAATGAGTACTGTCAGCATCCATACTGATTTTTATATGTTTTACATTAAAAGGTGATTTTGTTTTCAAATATTCATCCTGGAAAATCTCCCACACTGTTCGTGATGAGATTTCCGAACCAAGTTTCTCTGTTACCCTTTGTATTATTTTCCCAAACTCGGGGTGCATTTTTTTTGGAAGATTATATCCATAATCATGATCCATAATATAGGCCACGCCGCCCTTTCCTGACTGGCTGTTAATCCGAATGATAGACTGGTATGTCCTCCCGACGTCCTTAGGGTTAATTGGCAGGTAAGGTACACCCCATATTTTATCATTTCGTTCTTTTCGTTTTTTAAATCCCTTATTTATTGCATCCTGATGTGAACCTGAAAAAGCAGTGTAAACCAGCTCCCCGGCGTACGGGTGTCTTGGATGTACCTGCATTCCTGTTGTTTGTGAGTAAACTTCACGTACTCTGTTAATATTACTGAAGTCCAGTTCAGGATTAATACCCTGACTGAACAGGTTGAGAGCCATTGTCACAATATCCATATTACCCGTACGCTCACCATTTCCGAATAGGGTTCCTTCAACCCGGTCTGCTCCAGCCATAACAGCAAGTTCGCTCGCCGCAACTGCCGTTCCCCGGTCGTTATGAGCATGGAGGCTTATTAGCACTTTATCTCTGTCCTTAATATGTTTGCAAAACCATTCAATCTGATCCGCATAGATATTGGGAGTTGACATTTCCACTGTTGCCGGAAGATTGAGGATAAGCTTTTTGTCCTGTGTCGGTTTAAGTATATCCATTACCAGATGACTTATTTCAAGTGCGTAATCCAGTTCTGTACCGGTAAAGCTTTCAGGGGAATATTCAAAGCGAATTCCGGTATTATTTACTTCGTCACTTATTTTTTTTACCAACGAGGCCCCGTCAACAGCAATTTTTGCAATTTGTGCTTTATCCATATTAAAGACAACATCACGCTGCAGGGTTGAGACAGAATTATACATATGCACGATAGCATTTTTTACTCCGTCAAGGGCTTTAAACGTCCTGCGAATAAGATGGTCCCGTGCCTGGGTTAAAACCTGTATGGTAACATCTTCAGGAATTAAATTCTCTTCTACCAGAACACGTAAGAAATCAAAATCCGTTTGAGAGGCTGAAGGGAATCCAACCTCTATCTCTTTAAATCCAATTGAACAAAGAAGTAGAAACATTTGACGTTTTTGTTCGGGATTCATTGGGACATCAAGGGCCTGATTGCCGTCACGAAGGTCAACACTGCACCACAGCGGTGCACTGGTAATTCGTTTGTCCGGCCATTCTCTTTTTTTCAGATCCACTGGCGGCGCAGGTACGTAGCTTGTGAAATTCATCTTTTTCATAAGGTTCTCCTTTAAACCAAAAAAAGCCATGGGTTAACCCATGGCTTTATATTTATTTGCGTAGTGCTTACATCACTGATGTAAACCCCCTGCCACCGGATTCTTCCCAAAAAAGAGGGCTGAGTAGAGATAGTAGCAGGTTTAGTAGTAATGCTTTTATATTCATGCTAAAGGAACTGTATCTTTTAGGAGAGAATGAGTCAAGAAGTTTTTAATATTTTTTCTGTTAAATTGATATATCGTGCTCCCGTTTGTTTGTAAAGTAACGTTTGAACTTCCGGAGGAGAGGCAGTGCGGTAAAGACTCTCATGAATTTTTCTCAACCAGGTACAGATACTCTTTTACGTGGATTGCTCTTCTTTTTAAATTACGGCTTCCTCTGAAGGTGTTATATTTTTGCTCAAAAAGGGTTACTTTACCAACCTTTGTTAGAAGATCCATCATTGACTCCAGGGAAATGAATCCCTCTGAATTAAAGGAAATGAGAAGGAATTTGGCTTTTATATTTTCTACAAGATCATAAAAAGCTGCTAAAGCTTCTTTTTTACTGTTAAAAAGAGAACGGTTCCAGTTCTCCGGAATGCCGGAGACTTTGCTGATATTTTCAGGTTTTTTATACTGCACAATAAGATTCAGCATAAAGTAGTTTGATCCGTAGGGGTGTTGATTGTAAGGCGGGTCAAGGTATGCAACATCAACTTCTTTTATTGTTTTAATAAAAGTTTTCGCTTCAAGGCGAAAGACGCTGTAATCACATTCAAACCGGCTGAAGAGCGGGAAGGGGAGGGCGATATCGCCCATAATTCGTGTAAGGGCATCCCTGTTTCTTCCTCCGAACCACCCGATTCCTGTTTTCCTGTCCTTATAAAATCCCTTAAATACTCCTGATGTATTGGCATGAACCGAAGCCTCGGATAAAAGAGGAGCAATAAAGAAATGCTGAAGGGATTTGTCAATAGTTTCAATATACTGTCTTGCGGTATCAAGGTAGCCGGCGTTCCGAACTGTGTAGAATACCCGCTCTCCAGGTTGAATACTGTTATCATTCTTTGGAGCGTACAGGCTGGAAATAAAACCTCTCTTTAAAGGGGGCTCCTTTAACTTATTGACTAAAGTTTCATGTATGTTCCGTAGGTTATTTATGTCAAGTTCAGAAGGGTTTGAAAGATAACATCTGTTTATTACTTCAGAATATGTTTCCAGGTCATTCACCATCAATTTTTGTGAAAACTGTTTCATGTAACGCGCTACAACGCCGGAGCCTGAAAAAACATCGGCAATTACCAGCTTTTTTTTCCCCAGCCTATGCTGAACAACTGTAATTCCTCTGCCAATGAAATCAAGAAGTGCCCGTTTGTTCCCAATATAGGTGATGAGTTGTTTTATTAAATAGTCAGGATCTTCATTGGCCGGATTTATTCTATCCGGCTTAGAAAGATTCAGCTTTAACTGCTTCTCCATAGGTATTGATACACCGTTCAGTTTATCCTTTGCAAGAGCTTTTTTGCGATGTATCCAACTCTTTGCAATTCGATAGTGTTAAGTACTCCGGCTTTTTCTTCTATGAGATTATTTTTTTCCATTTCGCTTATAATTGTTCCGGTTCGGTTGTTTATTGCTTTATGTTAATCCGTATAGATAATTGTAAGGAATGTTTCCATAATTGACAGGACGTAGATGTATGGAGATAACTTTTGTCATCGGTTTTTATACTTAATGCAATTATTATTGAAAAATTTACGGTTTACATAAGGATGTTAGTAGATATTTGATATATGTGAATAATAATTAAAAAAATTTGACTTATCAGATAACCTGTTGTAAAATATATTTTATGTAAGTTTCCAAAGAGAAACAATATTTTAGGAGGTTGTAATGAGAAAATTTTTATTTCTGATAATGGTGGTTTTATTAATTTCCATCAACTCTGCTGTGTTTGCCAGTGGAAGCAAAGAGGCAGCAGAAAATGGAGTTATTAAGATAGCTCTGGTTATTCCAAGTACCATAGATGATATGGCATGGAGCGAAGCGATGTACAACGGGATACTGGCAGTCCAGAAGAAAATGGGAAAGGATAAAATTAAACTGGACGTTAGTG
This sequence comes from uncultured Spirochaetaceae bacterium, assembly GCA_964434925.1. Lineage (GTDB taxonomy): Bacteria > Spirochaetota > Spirochaetia > B11-G9 > B11-G9 > S145-15. The sequence continues at coordinate 4,518 of CAYSXD010000058.1, read as the reverse complement.
AAAGATTATGGAACGCAGTTGACGCGGGTTCAGCGATCAGACAGTATGCAAGTGAGGGGTATAATATTGTTATTGCCCATGGTGCTCAATACCAGAGCCTTCTGAACGATATTGCTCCTGATTTCCCCAAAACAACCTTTGCCTATGGAACCGGCTACGCTGCGGATCATCCCAATATTTTCGCGTACGATCCTTTTGCCCAGCAAGGTGCTTATCTGCTCGGCATGATTGCAGGCATGAAGACAAAAAGCAATATTATTGGTATTGTAGGCCCTGTTGAATCAGGGGACGCGATAAAATATAACAAAGGATTTGAGCTCGGAGTTAAAGCTGTTAACCCGAAAGCAAAGGTAAGAATTGCGTATACCGGAAGCTTTGGTGATCTTGTAGCTGCCGGTGAAATTGCAAAAAGCCAGATTGCGGCCGGAGCGGATATTCTAACAGGGACAGCTCAGCAGTCTGTAGGAGCTATCCGGGTAGCTGAAGGTGCTGGAAATGTCTTCTGGCTTTCTTCCGATATGGATCAGTCATCTCTGGCCCCCAAAACAGTTCTTGCTGCCCAGGCGTATAACTTTGCTAAAGTGATTGAAGAAATGATTGACAGCAGAAGCAAAGGTATTTTAGGTGGAAAGCATATACCTTTGACACTTAAAAACGGAATGGAAGCGGTGGTTTACAATCCTCAGCTTGCCTCTGAAATTACTCCGGCTATGAAAGCAAAGATTGATGCAGCTGAAAAGAAAATTATTGACGGAACACTTAAAATCAGCGTGGAGTAATTAACCAGTATTGTTCATAAAACTGTGTGGCCCGGGACTATCGTCAGTTCCGGGCATTTTTATAGAGGAGTAACCTATGGCAGAAATAATTCAACAGCTCAAAATGGAGCATATTTCAAAAAGGTTCCCCGGGGTTCTTGCTCTTGATGATGTTTCCCTTACGCTGAATAATGGAGAAATCCTGGCTTTATTAGGAGAAAACGGAGCGGGGAAAACCACCCTGATGAATATTCTCTACGGGTTGTACCATCAGGATGAGGGAAGCATCAGTATTGATGATGATATCGTACGTATTAAGTCACCAAAGGATGCTATGGCTCATAAAATTGGAATGGTGCATCAGCATTTTATGCTGGTACCAAACCTGACGGTAGTGGAAAATATTGCTTTAGGATACTTTCAGGGTACCCGTTTTAAACTTGACCTGGGTCTTGTGAAAACAAAGATGATGGAAATTTCCGAGCGCTATAATATGGCGGTAAACCCGGATGCCTATATATGGCAATTATCCGTTGGGGAACAACAGCGGGTGGAACTTGTTAAAACATTAACTTTAGGTGCGAATTTACTCATTCTCGATGAACCGACCGCCGCATTAACTCCACAACAAACTGATGAGCTCATTGAACTTCTGAAAGAAATGGCAAAGCAGAATAATTCCATCATTTTTATCAGTCATAAATTAAATGAAGTAAAAGCTGTCAGTGATAGAATAGCTGTATTGCGGAACGGTACACTGGTACACGAAGGGTCAACAAACGCCTACAGTGTAACCGAACTGGCGGAAGAGATGGCCGGAAGGCAGATCAATCTGCCGAAAAGTCCGGAAAAAAGCAGTTTCGGTGAAGTGATGCTTGATATAAAAAAAGTCTGGGCTCATAACGATCAGGGAGCGTGGGGTCTTCAGGGATTAAATTTAGAGCTTAAGGCAGGAGAAATCCTGGGGATTGCGGGGGTTTCAGGAAATGGGCAGAGAGAACTTGCCGATGTAATTAACGGTGTACGAAAGGTGGAAAAAGGAGATATCCTCCTTGATAACTGGAATATAACCAATCATTCTGCCAATACTATTATTGAACGGGGACTTGGTTACATACCGGAAGACCGGCTCCATGAGGGGACCCTTCCCGGTTTTTCCGTTCGTGAGAATTTGATACTTAAGGACTACAATTCGGGAAAGATGTCCTCATCAATCTTTTTAAAGAAAAGAGTTATTGATACATTTTCAACAGATCTGATAAATACTTTCAACATTAAATGTCCGGATATGAATACTTCCTGTGCGTCTCTCTCCGGAGGAAACATACAGAAAGTTATTCTTGCAAGAGAAATTACAAGAAAGCCAAAGGTCCTTATTGCAGCGTACCCAATACGGGGGCTTGATATCGGCGCGGCGGAATACGTCCATCAGCGTTTAATCGAAGCAAGAGGAGCTGGTATGGCGGTACTTCTTATTTCAGAAGAACTTGAGGAAATTCTTGATCTATGTGACAGAATAGCAGTTATCTATGAGGGAAGGATTCTAAAAGTCCTGCCCGGTAGTGAAGCAGATAACAGGACTTTGGGATTATTAATGGCAGGAGTGACAGATGAAGAATAATGAGGATAGAAAAATACATAGAAAAGAGCGGATAATGAATATGACTATTGTTATAGTGGCTCTTCTTGCAGCTTTATTAATTGGGGCCCTTCTTTTTCTCATTGCAAAGGGAAATCCTCTGAAAGCGTATGTTGTAATGTTTACAAGGCCCTTTACCAGCCTTTTTGGAATAACTGAGATTCTGGTCAGAGCAGCTCCTTTGATGCTTGTAGGATTGGGTATTGCCATTGCTTTTAGATCGGGTATTCTCAATATTGGCGGTGAGGGACAGATCCTTATAGGAGCAATTACCGGTGCGGCTGTCGCGCTGGCGTTTCCCGGACTTCCAAAGATTATACTGCTTCCCATGGTCTTTATTGCATCCTTTCTGGGTGGAGCAGTATGGGGTGGTATTGCCGGATGGATGAGGTCGTATTTGAATGTAAATGAGATACTCAGTACGGTTATGCTGAACTATATTGCCATGCAGGTTTATATGTTTCTCATTCGCGGACCTCTTATTGATCCAAAAGAAGTTTCCTATGGCACAGGAGTCCCCCAGACTGCAGTTTTTTCTAAAAATGCCTGGCTCGCGAAACTTATCCCCGGTACACGGCTCCATTCCGGAATTATTATTGCCATTGTCCTGGCGGTAGCAGTATATATTTTGCTTTGGAAAACAACCATTGGGTATAGAATGAGGGCTGTTGGTATTGAACCTAAAGCAGCCCGAACAGCAGGAATGAATGTAAAGGGATATCTTCTTCTTGCAATGCTTCTTTCGGGAGGATTTGCGGGGATGGCCGGAGCGAATGAAATAACAGGGATTCACCACAGGGCTCTTGAATCTATTTCCGCGGGATACGGTTTTTCAGGAATTGTTGTCGCTCTTTTTGGAGGGCTTCATCCACTGGGAATAATTCCTTCTTCTATCGTATTTGGTCTGCTGATAATAGGATCAGATATGATGCAGCGAGCGGTAAATGTTCCTGCATCGATAATTCTTTCTATACAGGGACTCATTATCCTTGCCATCGTGTCCAGCCGGATTTTCCTGGTAAATCCAAGGTATAAGGAAAAAATATCAAGAGTGTTTGGGTGGCACTCCCGGTTGAAAAATTCAGATGAAGGAGAGCAGGTATGATAGTGCAGTTTATTACAGGGATAATCATTGGCGGTATACCCCTGAGTGTTTCTCTTTTACTGGCAGGGCTGGGGGAAATGTTTACCCAGCGAAGCGGAGTTTTTAATCTTGGTGTTGAAGGAATAATGATGCTCAGTGCTTTTATAGGATTTTTTACCGTGTATACAATAGGCAGCTCTATCCTTGGAATTGTAGCGGCAATGGCTGTAGGTGCGCTGATGGGATTACTCATGGGGCTGGTAAGTATAACTTTTAAAGCGGAGCAGGGAATAACCGGGATTGGTCTTTTTATGTTCGGATGGGGATTATCAGGGACGCTTTTTCGGGTCTATGTTGGCGGTGTTACCACGATAAAAGGCATCAGCGGTATTAATATCCCTGTTTTAAGTAAGATTCCGGTTATCGGGCCTGTTTTATTTAATCAGAATCCGCTTGTCTATATAGCATATATTCTGGTTCCTGTGGCAAGCTGGTTGTTATTTAAAACTTCATGGGGTTTAAAAGTACGGGCAGTGGGAACTACTCCCGCCGCTGCGGATACTGTGGGAATCAATGTTGTAAAAATCAGGTATCAGAGCCTCGTTATAGGAGGTATGATGGCCGGACTTGCCGGGGCATACTTAAGTATCTGTCAGGCGCACTTGTTTGCCGATAATATAACGGCCGGAAGGGGATTTATTGCTGTGGCACTTGTATATTTCGGACGATGGAAACCCTCCGGCATTATGGGAGGAGCACTTCTTTTCAGTATGGCTCATTCGTTTCAACGCCTTATTCAGGTTTACGGTATTAACTTTCCCTATGAAATTGCTGTCATTATACCGTATGTACTGGTGATCGTGGTTCTTGCTCTGACCTGGAAAAGCCAGAGCCTAGGACCTCTTGCTCTGGGAAAACCCTACGACAGAGAATTCAGAGGATGATAGTGTATCCGGGAACCGGAATGATCCGTTTCCCGACGCTATTGTAGCGGTGCCCGTACGTTACTTGCTCCAGAATCCTCTATGTGCCTCTGC
>CAYSXD010000057.1:0-10241 GCA_964434925.1 uncultured Spirochaetaceae bacterium | reverse complement strand
GTATTCAGCAGGGATATCCATAGTTCCAATTTTGACACGCCTAAAATGTATTGATCCGACAAGTATAGGTAAAGCAGTCTGTGACCCAAAGGTCCGTCCGCCGTCTCTCGATTACTGGAGCAAATTGGGTTACAAACCGGTTTTGTTTCGTAACGGACACTCTCAAATTAAAGACTACATGAGAAACCGGAATATAGCAGTTGCCGCTGAAGAATCGGGTCATTATTATCACCGAATGGAAAAAAGCGGAATAACTGTTTACTGCGAGAATTCTCTGATGACAATCCTGATGTTTCTTAAAGCTGTACAGGAAAAGCCGGAACTGCTTTCTGAAATGAGGAAAATTGATGGATCTGTATTTACAACCGGTGAAATAAACTATCAATTTAAAACCGATAAAGAGAGAGATAAAGCAATAACATCTGCTATCGCTGGTTTAATTAAGGACAGAGCTTCTATTTCAAAAACGTCCCCTGATGGCATTGCGTTACAGGGAATCGCTTTCACAAAAGGAATAGACCCTGATACCAAACAGATTAAAAAAGCTGACTGGTACAGCGGATTTTTCCGTTCATCAACAAATGAAAAATCTGTTGCCCGTTTTTACATTAGTTCGGGTAAAGAAAAAGTACTTAACCATATTCATGAACAAGTCAGAATAATCTGTAAAGAAGACTTGCATGGGGAAAAGGTAGAATAGTATTATGCATATAATTCTATTCGTATTATCTTTATAAGGAACACAATGAAGCAAATTGATAAATTAAGTCAGGAAGACATAAAAGAGACAAACACTAAACAAATTCTCAAAGTTTTTGCGCAAAAACGAAAACTCACCCGCATCGAGATTGCTTCAGTTACCGGCATTAGCATTCCGACCATCACTAATAATTTAAATTATCTTCTCCTGGAAGGAATAATAAAGAAAGCAGGAAAGGCATCCTCCTCCAGCGGAAGAAAAGCAACGGTACTGGAATTTGATCCGGATTCACGTATGGCGTTTGGAGTGGATTTCTCTTCAACTCATCTGCGTAAAACAGGGATGATCAGGTTTATGCTTGCAAACCTTGATATGAAAATAATTCACGAAGAGTCGTTCCCCTATAATTCTTTCCATGATATTGATTCCATTATGAACCATTTGCAGGACCGCTTTTTGGCTATTCTGGAGGATAGATCAATAAATATTAAAACAGTACTTGGAGTTTGCTTTTCTCTTCCAGGTATCATTAATGAAGAAGAAAAATTGCTGGAAAAAGATCCTAACATGGAAACTTATCTGGGAATTGACCATCTTGATTTTAAGAACTATACCGGCCTTTTCCCTTTTCCAATGGAAATAGAAAATGAAGCAATTACTGCAACCCTTGCGGAAATGATACATAATGGAAGCACCAGATACCCAAATCTTATTTACCTCGCTGTAAATCGGGGAATTAGCGCGGGGATTGTTATAGGTGGTAAAATATATAAAGGCGGTAATCGTAAAGCCGGGCTTCTTGGTCATCAATTTTACAAAGATAGTGAAGAAGTTTGTACATGTGGAAACAAAGGGTGTTGGGAACTTTTTGCGGCAACAGGAGCACTCATTCGAAATTATAAAAAACTTACAGGGAAATCTCTGGAAAGCACCAGAGATTTTTATGTCAAACTTGTTAAAGGTAACAGCGAAGCTTTTACAGTCTGGAATGATTATCTTGAAGATTTTTCCAATGGCATTGTTAATATCCTTATCGCCTTTGACCCGGTCAATATTATTATTGGAGGAGAAATCAGTCTCTTTGAAGATTTCTTATTAATACCACTCCGGGAAAAAATTGGTCAAAAAAACAGATTCTACAATGAACAGGATGTAAACATAAAAATTGGAAAGCTTAAAAGTAATGCTTCCCTGGTGGGAGCGGCAATGGTTCCCATACAAGCCTTTTTTCGTAACTCCAAATCACTGTATCTTTCACCATGAGAAGACAGAAGCGGTGATTTTTAAATCGCCGCTGTTTAAAAAAAATTTTAAAGACTCCGGTTATTGCGGAATGCCGTTACTTACCCCCCCCTCAGCCCTTTCCGCTTCGGCCATCAACTTTTCCATTCCTTTAATGAGCATTGAAACATACCCATAGATATCTTTTATATCTTTTTGGGGAATCCGGAACCCGATTGCACCGGGATGTCCACCCCCGTTTTTAATGGAAAACTTATCAATAATAACACGGAGATCAAGCGCTGTATACAAATGACTGCGGCGGACACGGAACTGGACAAAATCCGAATCTTTTTTATCATCATAGTAGGCAACAAGGCTTAACAATCCGCTGTATTCAGCGAGGGAATCCGCCGCGTACCTGGCAACAGTCACAATAGTGTCATAATCATACACTGCCCGCATTTCCACTATTACCTCCGGAGGTATAATGGCTGATCCTATTTTTGGAGAGAAATCAACTTTGTACTCCATCATGCGTGTAAAGCATTCATCCTCTTCCCGTGACATTTGCTGCAGTTCGGTAAATACCTCTTCCATGGTGGAAAAATTTTTGGAATTTTTATGGGTTTTTTTTGTCAGCATTTCGTTGAACATGGAACTGAAAAGGTTGTAAAACCATTTTTCTCTTCTCGTTTTAAGAAATTTCCCCATTTTTGAATCACCAATTATACCGGTAAGAACAGAAAGGACAAAATTACGTGAAAAAAGGTCCTGAATACCAAAAGAGTCCATAATATCAGGCCTGTTTTTCAGTTTGAATGCTATCACCCCCACCAGCTCACTTGCAGAAGAGGCCTCATCAACAAGGCAGTACTCCCTGGCACCAATATATCCGCTGTCTGCTTCAAGATGATGATCTATTTCTATTTTCAGGATATTCCTGTTATTATATACTACAGAAGAACCTGGGAAATTTTCTCTCATATCCGGTTTCGGTGTATCGAGAAAAAATACCGTAGAAATTCCACTGGGGACCTTCTCTTCATTACTAAGAAGCTCAATAGAATTGTAACGGCATATATTAAGAAGGTACCGGTAATTTTCATTGAGTTTACCGGGTATCAAAAGGTACACAGTTTTTGAGAACTTACTGATTAAAAGACCCATAGCAATCATGGAAGAAATACAATCCTCGTCAGGGTTTTTATGACCCATTACAAGAAAACAGTCTCGTTCAACAAGTGCTTTTAGAATATTCCGAATAATCAGATTCCTTTTCTTAATGGTAGATATCCTCTTTTTTGCCGTCTTCGAATTTTCATGATCAGCCCAGATAACAACAGTGTCCCTTCCTGCTTCCTTTGCTTTATACAGAGCCTTGTCCGCATGTTTTCTAACCATATCAGCAGTATCCGCATGGTCAGGATAACATGCAATACCAATACTTGCCGTAACTTTGTTAAGCTTTCCTACCGAATTTTCAAGAAGGTCAATTTTTCTCATCCTGGAAACAAGATTCATACAAAGATCTTTCGCTTTGTCCCCTGCAGTTCCCGGTAAAAGAAACGTAAACTCATCGCCACCATAACGAACAAGGATATCTTCAACTCTGAACAGTTTTCTAAAAATATCGACAACAGCCAATAGTACTTTATCACCTGTTGCCTGCCCGTATTCATTATTTAATGTTCCGAAATGATCCAGATCAACCATGACAAAAGAGAGCGGCTGTCCGCTGCTTTTTGCCTCTGCAAAGCGATTTTCAATCACCTCATCAAGAAACCGCCGATTATACAGACCGGTAAAATCATCAGTAATTGCCCTCTTCCTCGCCTGCTCACCCCATGTTACCATGTCCGAAAGAAACGCACCTGTTTTTTGAAGACGCAGAGTTGTCGTATTCAGCATACGATGCATAATACTCATTCCTGCAAGGGGTCTGTTCTTGATGAAAGTATAAAAATCGTCCGATCCAAGACTGAGTACTTTCGTATTGCATTTTGCCGTACATGTGGCAGACCGTGCGGCCCTGTCAAAAATGGACATTTCTCCGAAAAAATTACCCTCGGTAATTACAGCAATCTCCAGTATTTTATTATCCGACAAATTTACCGAAATTGAAACAGATCCGGAAAGTACTATATACATAGTTTCTCCAATATCACCTTCACGGAAAAGGCTGCACCCCGTAGGGTAGCTTTCTGTATTCATACATGAATAGAGAGCTTCAAGTTCTCCCCTGGAAAGAGAAGAAAGTATGTCTATTGATTCCAAAAGATGGATTGAAGTTTTTTCCATCATTCCGCCTTTTCATCTGAGGAAAAAAGTATACGGTTTCCTCCTCTGCTTCTCCCGGTCAGAGCCAATTCATGAGCTCTATCCAGTAAATCTTCAACCTGTTCACCATCATCAGGGGAAAATATAATACCAATACTCGCTGTAATATGGAATTCCTCTCCTCCTGTTGCTTCGCTAACATTCAGATTATTCATAAAATCCATAATCCTGATCGCCAGATCAGAAGCTTCCTCTCTATCGTTTCCATCCAGGAGTACCGCCATTGCATTACCCCTGTATCGTGCCGTTTTCTCATCATCTTTAATAAAATCACGTAAACTTCTTCCCATAATTCTAATGGCTCTGTCTCCGGCATCATGACCGTACGTATCATTCAACATTTTAAAATTATCCGGTTTTGTTATAAAGACGAAAAAGCCGGTGCCTCCCCTGGTGACCCGATCGTTCATTTCCTCTGTAAGAAATGTCTTATTAAATAATCCGGTAAGCTTGTCCCGGTAGACCTGATTTCTGAGTTCCTGCATGAGGGGCGAATTTTCCTTAATAAGGGTATTGGCACGACGAATCCGCCAGGCAATATTAACAAGAATTTCATGCAGGATTCGCGCGGAGAGAACGGGATTTTTCTCAAGAAAGCCGGTAAATTTTTTTCCGGGTTTTGGAAATATCAAAAGCCTCGTTTTATCTGAAACATAGGATGAAGCATTTCTCACTGAATCGGTAAAGAGATCCAGCTCCCCGAAACAGTCACCGGGAACAAAACGGGCTATACTGGTTTTCCGGCCCAGATCATCCTGTTTTTGAATGACAACCTCACCGGATTCCACTATGTAAAGGGCATCACAGGTTTCATTCTGAAGAAAAACGGGAGTTCCCGGCATATATTCCTTATAATCACAGCTCTCCGCTATACATCTTCTGTCATAAAAAGAGAGTGAAGAAAAAATATCAGTCTGCTTAAGAAGAACTGCCTTTGATAAAGGCATATTTTTTGTCATACGGGCCCCGGTTTTTTATGTTTCTTAACCTACTATAATATTTTGAACTGAAAAAATAAAGAGAAAAATTACTTGAAGAAACAATTCATTTCACCTATCTTTATGGTCTATGAAACTGACAAAAAAAAATACAAAACCCCTTGTAACCGTTATCATTCTTTCAATGATAGCAGGAGCTCTCACCTGGGAGCTTCTGGAAAAGGTCCTGCTTTTAGGTGGCATTAACCTTTCGCTCACAACCGGACGAATCGGATTTGATATCCAGGTGATAGCCTTTTATCTGACTGTCAATCCGGGCACAGTTCTTGGTATTGGCTCAGGATTCTTTATTTTTTCGCGGTTATAGTAAGTGGAAGAACTTATTCTTGCTTCACAGTCGCCCCGACGGAAGGAAATTCTAAAACAGTTTGATATTCCATTTACACCGCTATCCTCCCCTCTTATAGAAATGTTTACTACTGATCCTCCGGAAGATCAGGTAACCCGTCTTTCAAAAGAAAAAATCGAAACTCTTTTAAAAATACACCCCGATCTCTCATCTCATTTGATTCTCGGAGCGGATACCTGTATTTCATATAACGGAAGCATCATTGGAAAACCTGCGTGCACTGCCGATGCGCGTTCAATGCTTGAAAAGTTTTCAGGACACACCCATCAGGTAATAACAGGTCTGACCCTCTATAATGGGAAAACAGGGAAGTATCTTCAGGAACAGGAAAGCGCGGAGGTTATTTTTGCAAAACTATCTAATGAAGAAAGAGAGTGGTATCTTTCCACAAAAGAGTGGGAAGGAGTTGCCGGCGGGTATCGAATTCAGGGCCTTGGGGCTCTTCTGATAGAGTCAATCCACGGCTCGTATTACAATATTATGGGGTTGCCAATACGTCTTTTTTATGGCATGTTAATAATACAGAATCCCCGTTTCAGGAAAGGGCGATTCTGATTTTCCACTTTAGGGTGAGAACAAGAGAAGGGTTGCGGTTTCAACAATTAGTAACCGCAAACAGGAGGACACATTGTCAGTAGTTACTATGAAAAGTCTGCTGGAATCCGGAGTTCATTTCGGACATCAGACAAAGCGCTGGGACCCCCGTATGAAGAAATACATCTTCACAGCAAGAAACGGGATTCACATTATTGATCTTCAAAAAACCGTTGTGGCTATTAAAGAAGCCTATGAGGTTGTACGAAAGCAGGTAAAAGACGGTAAATCCGTACTCTTTGTAGGTACAAAGAAACAGGCTCAACAGGCTATCGAACGTGAGGCAAAACGATGCGGTATGTATTATGTAAACAACCGCTGGCTCGGGGGAATGCTTACCAACTTTAAGACTATTAAAAAATCAATTCATCGTCTTAAAAAAATCGAAAAGATGGAGATTGACGGAACATTTGAAAGCTTAACAAAAAAAGAAGTATCAAAACTCAATAAAGAACGGGCAAAACTCGAAAAGAACCTTGGCGGGATCAAGGAAATGAAAGATATTCCCGGAGTAATTTTTATTATTGATACACGAAAAGAAGGGATTGCCGTTGCTGAAGCTCGACGAATGGGTATTCCCGTTATAGCTGTCGTTGATACTAACTGTGACCCTACAAATATAGATTACCCGGTACCCGGAAATGATGATGCTATTCGTGCAATTACCCTTTTTACACAGATTATTGCAAATGCGGTTATTGACGCGGATAATGAAGTGGGAATTGAGATAATTGAAAATCTCCAGGAAGAGGAAACTACACAGACAGAAGTTAATCCTTCGGGAGAAGAGAGACCTGTAGTTGCTGAAGAACCAGCTGCCACAGAAGAGCCTGTTGTAGCTAAAAAACCGGACGCTTCGGAAGAGTCTGCTACTACTGAAGAACCGGCAAAACCGGAACCTGTCAAAACAGCTGATGTAGAGCAGACTGTTAAAGAAAATGTTGAAATTTCTTCAGAAATTTCAACGGATAAGGAGTAGATTGTGGGAATTAAGGCAGCAGACGTTAAGAAACTCAGAGAAAAAACCGGCGCCGGGATGCTTGATTGTAAGAATGCTCTCACTAAAGCGGATGGAGATTTCAAAAAGGCAGAAAAATTTTTAAAAGAACTCGGGCTTGCAGCTGCCGCTAAACGGAGCGGAAGAGTTACCGAACAGGGACGAATATTTACTAAAATAACCGATTCAAAAGCAGTAATCATTGAAATTGGTTGTGAAACTGACTTTGTCGCCCGGAACAATGATTTCAAGGCACTTGGTGAGGATATTACAACCACTGTGGTGGAAAAGAATCTTACCGGGATTACAGAAGAACTTAAAGAAAAAGTTACAACCACGATAACAAAGATTAAAGAGAATATGTCCCTAAAAAGACTAAAGGTTGTTGATATTACTCAGAATAATCTGGTTACCGATTATATCCATGGTGAAGGTACTATTGGTGTTCTGGTAAAATTGAGTAGTGATAAACCGGAAGTATTGAAAAATGAGAAGGTTAAAGCATTTGCATTTGACTGTGCTCTCCAGATTGCAGCCTTCAACCCCGAATTTCTCTCAAGAGATGTTGTTCCTGCTGACTATATTAAAGGACAGGAAGAGATCTTTTTAGCTCAGGCTAAAAACCTCGGCAGACCTGAAAAAGTTCTGGAAGGAATAGTAAAAGGAAAGCTTAACAAACACTTTTCCGAGATCTGTTTTCTTGATCAGCCGTTTGTAAAAGATGATAAGCAAAGTGTTTCCAAAGTTATGGCATCTGTTGCCAAAGAAGCAGGCGGTACACTTAACGTTGTAGAGTTTGTTTATTATAAAGTCGGCGAAAAGGAATAAAAAGCGACTTCCGCTCCATGTTTTTCGGAGCGGAAAATTTTAAGGAGACCACTATGAAATCAGTAATAAAAGATGCGGAAACAAGGATGAAAAAAAGTGTGGCAGCCCTGGTTTCCGATTTCAATACCATTAGAACAGGAAGAGCTTCAGCGGCACTTTTTGACAAAATAAAGGTTGATTATTACGGGCAGCCAACACCTCTTTCTCAGGTAGCAACGATTTCTATCCCGGAGGCACGCCTGGTGGTTATTCAGCCATGGGACAAGGCTGTTCTTAATGATATTGAAAAAGCAATACAAAAATCCGAGCTTTCGGTGAACCCTAATAATGATGGGAAAGTATTGCGTATTAATATTCCCCCATTGACAGAAGAACGAAGGAAAGAACTAGTAAAAGTTGCAAAAAATACCGCTGAGCAGAGCCGTGTGGCTGTACGGAACATCAGACGCGATGCAAATGATGCTCTTAAAAAACTGGAAAAGAGTAATTCTATAACAGAGGATGATGAAAAAAAGGGGACAGAGGATATTCAAAAGCATACTGATTCTTCAATTGAAGAAATAAACAGGCTTCTTGCAAATAAAGAAACGGAAATAATGGAAATATAAACATTGGAAAAAATCCCTGAACATATTGGTATTATTATGGATGGAAACGGGCGCTGGGCCATCGGGAAAAAATTACCCAGAACAGCCGGCCATAGACAGGGGATCACCACAGCTAAAAAAATTATTAAGGAAGCAATACGTCTCCATATTTCGAATCTGACCCTGTATGTTTTTTCAACAGAAAATTGGTCAAGGGCTGAGAACGAAGTAGGGTTCCTTATGAAACTTATTGTTTACCACATGAAAACAGAAGCTTCATTTTATCGTAAAAATAAAATCAGGGTAAAGCATGCGGGAGATTTGGCAGGACTACCGGAAGATGTCCGGAGGGAAATAGAAAAATCAATTAAAAATACAGCAGCCTATAGGGAAATCACAGTAACCCTTGCTATCAACTACGGAGGGAGAGATGAGATTATCCGGGGGGTTAACCGATGGCTCTCTTCCACTCATTGTAATACGGGTTTATTAACTGAACATGATCTTAAAACTCATCTTGATAACGGTGGTATTCCCGACCCGGATCTTATTATACGAACCGCAGGAGAGCAGCGTTTAAGTAATTTTCTCCTCTGGGAAAGTGCGTATTCAGAATATTACTTTTCTGACAAACTCTGGCCTGATTTTACCGAAGAAGACTTCCGTACTGCAGTGGCAAACTATTCGGAAAGAGTACGAAAATTTGGTGGTGTAAAATGACTGAACTGGGTAAACGAATTCTTCTTGTAATTATTAGTATTCCTTCACTCATTCTTGTAATATTTTTTTTACCGTTTATGCATTTTTTCTTCTTTTCACTTATTGTTATTATATTTTCATATCTTGGTACCGTCGAATTTCTGTCTCTTGCAATAAAAAAGAATAAAAAAACAAATTGGAATTATGTCTTTGGCCTCCTTGGTATAACCTTCCCGCTTCTACCGTATTTAAAAGCGGTTATGGCTTTTTCCAGAAATCTGTCTGAAGCCATTTTTGTCCTTGTCGCGGGAATTATTCTTTTGATGGAACTGATAAATTATGAAAGGGGGAGAGCAACAGATTCAATCTCAAGGTTAACCATTGGTATGACAGCAATTCTTTATCCGGGGCTCTTTCTTTCATATCTGCTAAAATTGATACTTCTCCCCCATACTGTTGGCCTTATTTGTTTTTTCCTGCTTGTTATTTTTATAAATGATACCTCTGCCTATGTTTTTGGTATGCTTTTTGGAAGAAATTCATGGAAACCCTTTCTATCAAGCCCAAAAAAAAGTATAACAGGATACATTTCAGGGTCTCTGACGGCAATTATAGCGGGAGTTTTGTTTCGTTATTTTTTCCCGGATATTATACCTGCACCGCTGCCTGTTGTTGGTATACTTTCATTCCTCTTATCAGTTACGGCAAATATAGGTGACTTAATAGAATCTGTTTTAAAACGTTCTGCCCGGGTAAAAGACTCAGGGACACTGATGCTCGGACGCAGGCGGAGCTGATGCCGGCTGACAAGGTAAAGGCGGTGCAGGATCTCGTGCGGCAGTACAGCCACGTCGGCATGGTGGGTGATGGTGTCAATGACGCCCCAGCCATGGCTACGGCCACCATCGGCATCGCCATGGGCGCAGCT
>CAYSXD010000056.1:1878-10352 GCA_964434925.1 uncultured Spirochaetaceae bacterium | reverse complement strand
CCCGGTCCCAGATTATAATTTCTTCCTGTCTCAAGTGCATAGGGAGAATCAACACCGCCCATAACTATGGCTGAAATCAACATTAGATTCTTCCATTCTCCCGTATCACCAAAAGTATAGTCAACAATACGTCCGATTCCAATACTGCTCGCAGAAATCTTATACGCACTACTGTCCAGAAAATCAAAGCTTTTAAATATTCCTATAAGGCTCTTGCTTCCTGCACTCTCATGCACATATTTTCCCAGAACCAACCCGCTCGCAAAGACAGTAATAATACTGTTGGTATCGGAAAAACTTACACCCGCATCTGTTTTAAAATAATCAAAAGGCTGATACCCGTTACCAAGATCAGAATAACTGCCATATTCCATGTTGTAGTTTAAATATAAGTGCGGCAGCCGCTGTGAAAAGTCATCTTCTACAAAAACTCCATTCACCCCGGCAGAAAGCATAATAGTATACGGAACCTTCCGCCGGGCATTGTTTCTAAACGATCGATATTCTCCTGTAAGTCTGTTATAACCACTCATGGGAGAGAGTGCAGAAGAAGCTGCAGTACGCCAGAAGTTTCTTTTTCCACCATAAAAAATAAGGTTTGAAATCCTGTAACTTATTTCTCCAAGAACAATACCGCTCATAGGCGTTGTAATGATATCATTTATGGAAGGATATTCATTTTCCATTGCCAGTTCCCACATCAGGCTCCCCGCAAAGGGATAGATGAGAGATTGATAAAAGCTTAATCCCGAAGACCGTGCAGCTGTAAAAGAAAGAGCTCCACTGTACGGATGAAACAACTGATTCGTTTCAAATCCGTCAGAATCCCAGACAAAACCATGCCGAATATTTGATTTGATGGAATCAAAAGATATTCTCGCCCATTCCTGATTTGCTACATACCGGTCAATCGACCAGATAAACATATTTGTACCAAAAACTTCCAGAGCAGGTAAAAGATAATCGGGAGAATCGTCAGAAGAGGTTCCGGCATAGGCAGGGAACATGCAGCAGGCAAACAAAACCAAAGAAAGAAATTTCCATCCCGCATATCGAAACTTTGAAAGAAGAGGATACATCATTTCATAATATTACCATTATTTCAAAAAGTATAACAAGAAGTCTACTACGTTAAGAGCTTTATGACGGAGGTAGTCCCTCTTTCCATAGCTGATAGCTCCTTCAGGACAATAAGAAAAACACCGGAGACAAAAAATACAGTTCCCGGACCATTGCATCCTGTTTTCCTTCCCGTCGAAAGACCAGTTCTGAACCGGACAGATTCTCTCACACAATCCGCATCTTGTGCAGCTGCCGTTGTCAACGTGTAACGGGAAACTTTTCCTGAAAATATTCCAGAAGTATTCCTTTCTACTGAAAATACTCATCAGATCTGAATAAAACGGAATATCTGCCCATACAGCCTTTCCCGATACAAGATTCCGGGCAAACTTTTCCGCGGCATTTTTCCCTTTCTCCATGAGCATTCTGTCTCTGTCAGGTTGATACTTCATCTTCATAAGTATATTCGGCATTCTGATCTCTTTTGCACCGAGAGGGTGGAATCCTTTTGATTTTAAAATTTTCTTAAGGGGCCCCTTGATACCTCCCGAATAAAGCATCAGTGTATCAACCATAAACACATCAGCATCCATAACCCCCTGTTCAAAAGGTGAAGGGAAGTTTTTAATAAAGTCCCAGATAAGGGGAAATGTCCCCTGTTCGGCCACCGGAATGCCGAGACCAACAGTCCTGCGGAGATCAACATCCGCAGGATCTGAAGCTTCAATAGGTTTAAGGGTAACTTCAAATCCCCGGGAAACAAGAAAACGGGCAACGGCCTTCACTATATAAAGCGTATTACCTGAACCCGAAAACCAGTAAAAATCAATCGGCTTTTTTTGATCCAGTCTCATTTCTATCCTTTAAGTGCTCCAGATGAAAGACCTTTGATAAACTGCCGTGAAAAAAGCAGATAGATAATAATAACGGGAATTGAAGCCATTGACAATACGGCAAAAACAAGACCGTAATTCGTCGAATACTGACCGAAAAGCAGTGCTGTTGCAAGAGGAACTGTTCGCACTGCATCATCTTTCAGAAGTACGAGGGGGAACCAGAAGTCATTCCAGACAGGAATAAAATTTACTATAGCAACAGCAGCCAGTGCAGGACGCAGTCGTAGGGGACGGTAAAAAACCGCCCCCTACGATAATTCAGCCAAGAATATCCTGATAATTATCAATCAGGACTCCTTTATCATCCAGAATAAAACTCATATTCGCTTTGACGCGTGCAGCCATTTTTTCAATAAAGACCTCTGCAACCTTCTTTTTACGATCCGAAAAGGCCGCATCACGAAGGAGAAGATATCCCTGTATAATATCAGTTGACATTTCCACCAGCCGACGTGAATGAAAGGTGAGAAAATTATCTTTTTTTACTTCTTTAACACCAACAAGTGTCTTTTCAAGATTAAACCTGGCTTCCAAAAGAACCTTATGCAGTTCGGGAACATGAGAATAATCTTCCTGCTCATACTCATCAATAACTGAAGCAGCCGTTCCCGACGTAACACCCCCAATTGCCGCTACAATTTGAAGCTGAGTCGTCCCTTCATAAATATTTGTTATTCTCGCATCACGGTAGAGCCGCTCAACAATAAAATCCTGCATATATCCTGTTCCACCATGAATTTGGATTGCATCATATGCAGCTTTATTTGCCATTTCGGTATTATAAGCTTTAACCATAGGGGTAAAAAGGTTTGCCAGCCGTGAATACTTTTTTAAATCGCCTTTAAATTCAGCAGAACGTTCAGGATATTTTTCTTTCATTTCCTCAAGCCCCTCTTTTAAATCAACAAACCGGGCTGTTTCATACAGAAGAGTCCTGCCGGCTTCAATAGAAACCTTCATCTCGGTCAGCATTTCATAGACAGGAGGAAAATCCAGAATGGGTTGATCAAACTGTATCCGTTCGGCGGCATACTTGTATGATTCACGATAGGCAGCTTCCGCGATTCCCACCGCCTGTGCGGCAATCCCCAGGCGCGCGCTGTTCATCAGCCACATAGTATATTTGGATAACCCCCTTTTCCGTTCTCCTACAAGAGTTGCCGGGGCGTTGGTA
Source organism: uncultured Spirochaetaceae bacterium (assembly GCA_964434925.1). GTDB lineage: Bacteria > Spirochaetota > Spirochaetia > B11-G9 > B11-G9 > S145-15. The sequence goes on along the minus strand of CAYSXD010000056.1, from coordinate 7,220 downwards.
AACTGCAGCTCACACGTGGGAGAGCCATGTATACCCAATTTATGTTCAAGACGTCTTATTTTCATGTGCTCGTCACGTTTATAGAGGAAAAATGATAAACCACGTGCTCCGGACAAATCTTCCTCACTTCGAGCCAGAACAAGCCCGATTTTACCATTTCCATTGGTTATAAAACGTTTCACACCGTTTAAAAACCAGTTTCCGTTCGCGTCCTGATGCGCTTTCAGGTTTACTGCCTGAAGATCACTCCCCGCGTCAGGTTCCGTCAATATCATGGCAGAATCATACTCACCTGAAGCAAGTTTAGGAAGCACTTCTTCTTTTTGTGCCTCCGAACCGAATTTGTTAAGAGTTTCTCCAATATCCTGCTGTAAACCGAAATTAAGAAATGAAGCGTCCGCCCGTGAAACAATTTCCGCAGCAATAGTGAGAATAATAGAGGGAAAGTTCAGTCCGTTATACTTTCGGGGTATGGAAAATCCCATAAGATCCGCTCTGGCAAAAAGGTCAAGAACTTCTTTCGTTCCTTTCGCATACCGTACTTCTCCATTTTCAAGAGTAACGCCCTCTTCATCAATCTCCGCTGCTTTCGGAGCCAGATTTTCTCCGCATAATTCACCAATAACACTCAGTACCTTTTTATACGAATCTTTTGCGTCTTCCAGGTTTTCAGGGGCAAAAGGAAACTGTTCTGCTTCCTTAAAACCATCCTCCCGCAAAGAAATTATTCTATCCAGGTCCATATGTTCCAGCTGGAACAGTATGTCTTCATTATCAAGAAAGTAATTTTCCATACAGCTCTCCTTATTGCTTTGCTTTAAAAGCTTTGATGAATTTGGGAATCACATCATTCAGATCTCCCACTATACCGTAATGCGCAATTTGAAAAATAGGAGCCTCATTATCTGTGTTTATTGCAATAATTCTTGCAGATTCACTCATTCCCGCTCTGTGCTGAATTGCGCCGGAAATACCGCAGGCAATATAGAGTTTCGGCCGGACCGTTGTTCCCGTTTGCCCTACCTGATGATCTTTTGAAATAAATCCCGCATCGACAGCAGCCCGGGAAGCACCAACTTCCCCTCCAAGGGCATGAGCAAGTTTATAAATAAGAGAAAAATTTTCCTTCGACCCGACACCGATTCCTCCCGATACAATTATCTGAGAACCTTTAAGATCAACAAGTTTTTCTTCCCTGATTCTTTTAATGATTTCAGAAGGAAAATCAGAATCTAAAAATGTAAAAGGTACTGATGTCACTTTCCCTTTGTAAGAGGGATCAGGAGTACTAACTTTCATAACTCCTTCCCGGACTGTTGCCATCTGGGGTTTCTTTTTCGGAGAAACAATAGTGGCAATTATATTTCCACCGAATGCCGGACGAATCTGATAGAGAATATTTTTATACTCACCATCTTTATAAGAATAATCGCCAATCTGCAGATCCGTACAATCAGCTGTTAACCCTACTTTCAAATTTGAGGCTATTCTCGGCCCCAGATCACGTCCGGTAGTCGTTGCTCCATAAAGAGCAATTTGAGGAGAATGTTTTTTGATCATATCAACCATGACCTTCGTATACGGCATAGGTGTATAATCTTTAAGACGTTTATCCTCTACAACAAAGATTTCATCCGCTCCATAGGGAATTAATTCCACTGCTTTATCTTTTACAGAATCTCCAATACATACACCGGTTACAGTAACTTTTAGCTGATTAGCAAGATCTCTCGCTTTACTTAACAGCTCAATACTTACTTCAGAAATAGTACCATCATCCTGTTGGATGAAAACCATAACACTGTTTTTTAAACTCAATGCTCTCCTCCTTTATCCAATCGTATGGTCAGTTATTAACTCATGGACCATATCCGTAATTGCTTCATGTGTGTTCTCAATCATTTTAATGTCTTCGGATTTTAATACAACAGATTCTATCTTTTTGACTTTTGTCGGTGATCCGGCAAGCCCACAGCTTTCAACTACCGCCTTTATTGCACTGATATCCCAGAGGTTAATAATATCTTTCGTTTTCTGCATTCTGGAAGATTCAAGATAGGATTCATCATACTTACTGTTATCATCACCTATACCAGCGTTTTTATACGTCATCATTTTTATAACTGAAGGGGGACGGGGAACGTATTTTTCATCATTTACCGTGAGAAGAAGAGGAAAGGGAGCTTTAACAAGCTCAAATCCACCTTCAATTGAACGCTTGGCAACAAGTTCCCTCTTTTTTGGATCAACTGATTCTATGTTTGAAACATTGGTAATCTGATTAATACCAAGTTTTTCCGCCGTTTGAGGGCCTACCTGCGCCGTATCCCCGTCTATTGCCTGTCGACCGCAGAAAATAATATCATATGTTCCTATTTTCTCTATAGCACACTTAAGCGCGTAGGATGTAGCAAGGGTATCCGCTCCTGCAAATTTTCGATCTGATATTATTGCGGTGAAATCAGCTCCCCTGTAGAGTGAGTCCTTCAGGACCTGGACTGCAGAAGGAGGTCCCATAGTGAGTACGCTTACATACGTACCGTGAATTGAATCTTTTACCTCCAGTGCCGCTTCAAGGGCATGAAGATCATCGGGGTTAAAAATCGCGGGAAGTGCGGCCCTGTTTACCGTTCCGTCTTCTTTCATAGCTTCACCTGTAATATTTTGGGTATCCGGAACCTGTTTTACAAGAACAATGATGTTCAATCCCATTTTTCCCTCCTCTGTGTACTATTTCAGTATAATTATTATTTCGGCCAGTAACCGATAAAATCCAATAGTAGTAAACCTAGCATATAATACTCTTTGTGGCAAATGAAACTTTTCGGTAATCTGTAATATTTAATAAAAAGTATTGCTTCTTAAACTAATTTTGTTTATTCTTACAATAAAAGAACATTAAAAAGGTTATCAGTTCCATGAATAAGAGCATTGAAAAATGGATTCTCGTTCGAAAATCAAATATAAAATACTATGAGGATGTACAACTTTATTACAGAAATCCGGCTGGGAAAATTGTTCTGTATAAACCCGGGGGTATGAGATTCGATGATGAAAGCCTCGAACACAAGTATGTTGATGAATACTTCATTAAGCCTGAAGATAAGGTAAAATGTTTAAGAGCTGCTCAACAGGGTTTCAGCAAAAACCTTATACATAATATTGTACAAAACAACACCGTTACGGTTAAAGATGAACTTATAAACCTTATTGATGAAACACTTTCCGAACCACGAAGCGGCGGGCTTGAAACAGTTCCGGACTTTGTTGACAGCATTGTAGGGGGATATTCTTCTCAGCCCGATGTAATAAAGAACCTGGCACGGATATCTTTTACCGATTACACGACTACCATCCATTCGGTGAATGTTATGGCTCTGACCATGGGGTACTGTTTTTACTCCCGCCTTACTCTTGAAGAAACTCGTCAATTCGGCCTGGCGGCCCTTTTACATGATCTGGGAAAAACAGAAATGCCGGGAGAGATACTCTCTGCAAGCAGAAGCCTGTCGGACGAAGAATTCTCAACAATGAAAAAGCATCCTGAAATAGGATTTGATATACTTCAAACTACCAGTGTGGTTCTGCCGGATGTCAGGCAAGGGGCTCTCGAACATCATGAAAAACTTGATGGCAGTGGTTATCCGCAGGGTAAAACAAATATTTCTGAAGTCGGAATGGTTCTTGGTATTATAGACTGCTACGAGGCAATAACGAATGATGACAGGCCCTATCGATCCGCTATGCCCCCTCTTGCTGCCTTAAGACTGATAAAAAAAGATGTTAAACAGGGTAAATACAATAAAAGAATTTTTAAGGATTTTGCCTACAGTCTAACAGATTTTAATCATACAGGGAAAAAGATTGATCTCTTTGAATAGATTAGAATAGATTCTCAGTTCCTTTGCTGATAGAAAGGTGAGTCTTTAGGGTAATGGATTTTCTTTCCACTTTTGGGGCCCCTGTTTCGTATAATTAACCCATCCAGAAATTTCCGCAAAAGCTGGTCACCGCATTCCCGGTAATTTCGATGATCCGGATTTCTAAACACTGCCCGGAGTTCAGCTGGTGAAAGATCAAAATCCACCAGAGAAAGTATTTCAAAAATATCTGACTCCTGCAGTTCCAAAGCAATCCGTATTTTTTTAAAAATATCATTATTTGATAACAAAATGTTACAGCCTCCGTTTGTTAAAGAGTGAATCAACAGGTGAATAATCCCATTTCCGCTCCCATTCTATCGCTTTTTTTAATTCATTTAAAGTATCCAGCTCAACCTGCCTTTTTTTTACCATCTGTCGGGTAAGTATCCGGGAGGCAAACGATACTTCTCTGTTCGTCCTGGTTTCCGCGTAACGGTTCTGCAAAGCTTCTATTTCAACTTCAAGCGCTGATTTATGCTTCTGAATAGCCTGTATAGCTTCACCCCTGGAAATCGAACAAATAAAACCAATAGATTTTTCAAACGCGGAAGTGGTTGATTCAAGACTGGAAAGAGAACGAACCAGATAGTCTTCAAGTTTACTCTTTCCTTCACCCGTAATTGAATACACCTTTTTCATCGGCATATTAGAACTCTGCTGAATCTCAGCAGATATCAGGCCGTGACGTTCGAGAGAACGTATAGCCGCGTAACATGTTGATTCCTTGATGGTAACCAGTTGTCCCTTCACACCGGCAGCTAAAACTTTGCTTATTCGATAGGGATTGAGCGGCCTGTCTCTTATTATTGCCAGCAGCGTAAGTGATGTATCGTTTAACGTAACTTCAATCATATTCCACCTTTATATTACTTTGTTCTTATAATACTTTATCGTTATAGTATCCAGTTAAATTAACTTTTTTATGAATTTCTTCTCTTATTTTTCAGATGCCTTTACTTTTATACCTTTTTACTTTATACATACTTAAGGAGCTTTAGTATTGTTAAAACCAAAAAAACAATATCACTTTGGAGAAAGGATTCATCTTGTCCGGGAACGACGCAGGGCTACATTAAAAGAAGTTGCTGCCGCAGCCGGTGTCAGCGAAAGCCTTATTTCACAAATCGAGAGGAATAAAGTTTCTCCTTCCGTTGACACGCTTCTTTCAATTGCGGAAGTTCTTGAAATAGATCTTGAATACCTGTTTAGGGACCACAAAAAAAATAAAGCACTGACCATCATACATTCGGACGATACGGATTTGCTTTCCCTGGATAAAGTTACATACCGCCATCTTTCATCGATTGATGAAAGAGACATAAAAATAGAAGCTCTCGCACTGGAAATTGAACCCGGAGGAGAAAAAGGGAAGATTGAGTACGGTCATCCCGGATTTGAAATAGGCATTATAACAGAAGG
>CAYSXD010000056.1:0-1778 GCA_964434925.1 uncultured Spirochaetaceae bacterium | reverse complement strand
AAGGGAAGATTGAGTACGGTCATCCCGGATTTGAAATAGGCATTATAACAGAAGGGTCATGTGAAATTCTCTATGGAACAGAGCGGTACCTTCTAAAACAGGGGGATTCGGTTTCTTTTTCATCCGATATTCCCCATATTCTAAAAAACAGCGGCAGAACAGCACTGAGAGCAGTATGGATCATTACTCCGCCGCGTATATTTAAATAAAAAAGGAGACAGTATGGGAAAAACAATTGCGGAAAAGATTTTTGATACTCATCTTGTGGACAACCCGTCGGGAGACATGCATGTCATAAAGCTTGATGCAGTATTCTGTCATGAAATAACAACGCCCATCGCAATAAATGACCTTGTCAGCAGAAAGAAAGACAGAGTTTTTGATTCTGACAAAATTAAAGCGGTAATAGACCATGTCACTCCCGCTAAAGATTCAAAGACTGCGGTTCAGGGGAAAATAATGAGGGAATGGGCCCGCCGGCAGCAGATCAGGGATTTTTTTGATATTGGAAGAAACGGAGTCTGCCACGCTCTCTTTCCTGAAAAAGGGTTTGTACGACCCGGATACACCGTTATTATGGGTGACTCCCATACCTGTACACACGGTGCTTTCGGAGCATTTGCAGCCGGAGTGGGGACAACGGATCTTGAAGTCGGTATACTGAAAGGGGTATGCGCCTTTCATTACCCACAGTCGATAAAAGTCAATATTACCGGAAAAAAACCTGCCGGAGTCTATGCAAAAGACATTATTCTTTCAGTTATCGGGAAACTCGGTGTCAACGGTGCCACGGATCATGTAATTGAATTTACAGGTTCCGTTGTTGACAGCATGACTATGGAAGAACGGATGACTCTCTGCAATATGGCAATTGAAGCGGGAGGAACGAGCGGAATATGCTATCCGGATATGGTGACGGTCAACTACCTGTGGGATTTTATACAGGACGCGTACCCCTCAAAAGAAGCTGCACTGGAGGATTATAAGAAGTGGCATTCGGATACTGACGCCTCCTATACGAAGGTGATCGACCATGATATCAGCTCTCTGAAACCGCTCACCACCTTCGGATATAAACCGGACCAGCTGAGAGAAGTTGAAGAAATGGGAACGGTCAGGGTTGATCAGGTATACATAGGAAGCTGTACCAACGGCAGAATTGAGGATCTCCGGGCTGCGGCAGGAGTACTGGAAGGACAGCATATCAGCGATTCCGTACGGGGGATCCTGGCACCCGCTACCCCCGGGGTTTACAGACAGGCATTAAAGGAAGGACTCATTGACATTTTCATGGATGCCGGCTTCTGTGTTACGAATCCCACCTGTGGCGCATGCCTCGGAATGAGTAACGGTGTCCTCGCTTCAGGAGAAGTATGCGCCTCAACAACAAACAGAAACTTCAATGGGAGAATGGGGAAAGGCGGGATGATCCATCTTATGAGCCCTGCTTCCGCCGCTGCGACAGCAATAAGCGGCTTTATAGCGCACGAAAACACAGGCAACGTAAAGGGGAACAGACAGTGAAAGATTTTAACGGAGAAATATTATTTCTTGACAGGCCGGATATTAATACCGATGAAATTATACCCGCAAAATATTTAACGGAAATTACAAAAGAATCGTTGAAACCTCATCTGCTTGAAGACCTCAAGCTTGAAACTTTTAATCCGGCAGCTGATATCCAGGGTAAACGAGTCATTGTTACGAGAGAAAATTTCGGCTGTGGTTCATCAAGAGAACATGCTCCCTGGGCACTGGAAGTTAATGATATTAATCTT
>CAYSXD010000055.1:0-10357 GCA_964434925.1 uncultured Spirochaetaceae bacterium | reverse complement strand
CGCCAGTACACAGATAATTCTAAAGCGGAAAGGATTGGATACAAGATCCAGCATGTTTTGGACACGGGTGCATCTTGATTCTTCTCTAAATCTGTCTTTGATCTTTTTAATTGCTGTTTGAGAATTATCATTATTTAACATATTAGGAAATTATAAAGTGTTAATATGTATGTGTCAATGCCTTTTTTAATAAATATGTTGTGAATATATAGTAAAAGTATTAATATTAGTTAATATATAATATATATATTATGAATTATGAGTAAAAAATGTGAAAAATATTTAAATAATAAGACAATAAGCTATATAGTATGCCTGTTCTATGTATTGGCGAATCACCGGGCTCCTGATTGTGAAAGGCAGAGCATAAAACCATTTTCATAGTTCCTCAGATTATTTTTTGGGAAAGAGCCTTTTGCGAAGTAATCTAAAAGATTCATAGGTAAAGAGATAGAAGAGAAAAAAATTTTACCCCGTAAAATCCCGATTAAATAGCACGAGATGAAAAAAGAGACAGGGAAGTGGAATATTTACCGCTGTTGCTCCGAAGGAGCTGTTCCCATCACCGGAGATAGATAATGATCGTCTTTTTTCCAATTCTGCGTGTTATTTACAATATATTTCCGTATACGGTTCAATTCATTTTCATCGCGGATAATTCTGTCGTAAAATCGTGGTTGCCATGCAAAATTATTAATTGTTCTGCGTGCATTTTTGGTTACACCAATTTTGTATCCACGAATAATTGATGCAATATTTTTTGATTGCGGTCCGAATTTATTCGGTGGGGATTGTTGGGATTGAAGAGACGCAGGATCTTGCGTCTCTTCAATGTCACCAAAATAACATTCCCTGTTCTTTGTACAAATGGTAATAAAATAATACCCATCAGACGAATAATCCCATCCTTTTAATCTGGCGGATTCTATTCGGTATTTATTTTTGTACAGGGTCACAATGCCCCTTCAAATACTTTCTGCAGCTCTCTTAACCTAATAGATTTAACTTCATATAGCTCTATATAGGCAACATCAGCCTGTCTCCTTTTTCCGTCAGCAGCACGCATTTTCAAACGGTTACAATTTGTCATCGTTTGGTTTCCCTCGTTTTTCAAGCGTTCTTTAAGCTTGTTCCAATTATCACTTTTACCTTTTCTATTAATAGAGTCTCGAAAGGGATTGTATCATATTTTCAGGGAAGTTTCCAAACTCTTGTTGCAGATGGCGAAATCCTGCAAACCGAAGTCCGGAAGTACCGGAAGCATGAGATCATTGCAGATAATGATGATTGAAAAACCCTAACATTTTGAACCGGAATCATCAAATATGGCTATAGCGCAAAAAGCTCGGAAAACATTTTTCTTGACAGGAAGGAATTCCTGCTCTACACTATAAAAGAAGTTTTATGAAAGCACTTTCATACAGCAGAGAGGAGCCGTTCGTGGCAGATCACATGACAATTTATGATGTTGCTTCGCTTGCCGGGGTAAGTATATCAACCGTATCACGGGTCTTGAATTCTCCCGGCAGTGTATCACCTGCGTCGAAAAAAAAAGTTATTGAAGCAATGACCATTCTCGATTTTGTACCAAAGGCGGATGCCGTAGCACGGGCACGGAAAGATTTTAAACGGATTGGTGTGGTAGCTCCCTTTTTTACCAGCCCATCCTTTGTACAGAGAATACGGGGAATAATGAGTGCCTTAACCACTACAGTATATGAATTGATAATTTATTCCATAGCAACAAAGGAGCAGCTTCAGGACTATTATGCGGCACTTCCTCCCACACGCAAGGTTGACGGACTCATTATTCTGGCACTTCCCGTGCAGGATGAAGATGTCGCAAGATTTAAAGCCAGTAATCTTCCCGTTGTACTCGTTGAGATTCATCATCCGGGCTTATCCGGCATACTGATTGATAATCGATATGGCGGGAAAATTGCCGCCGAATATCTTATTAAAAAGGGATATAACTCTCTCGGTTTTCTAGGTGAGGGAGGACAGCCAGCCTATTCTCTGCATGCCACGGATCAGCGGCTGGAAGGGTACAGGGCGGCAATTGAAAAAAACGGTCATTCTCTTGAGACTGGTTTTATTGTTTTTCATAAATTTGGAATGGCACCAGCCATTGAAGCTGTAAAAAAACTTCTTAATGGAAGAACCCGCCCCGATGCAATTTTTACTTCATCTGATATTGAAGCAGCCGCCGTACTAAAAGTGGCACGGGAATTACATATTTCTATTCCGGGGGACCTGGCTGTTATAGGTTTTGATGATATAGATATGGCTGATTATATGGGTATTACGACAATAAATCAGTCCCTCGATGATTCCGGCAGGACTGCCGTCGAACTTTTACTGGAGAAAATGAGGAACCCGGATAGGCCGGCACGGAATATTATGCTGGATCTCACAATAGTTGAACGATTTACCACGTAACTGGTGGTCGAAATATTTTATTAAGGAGAAAAGGATGAAAAGAGAGATGAAAATTTTTTCATTGCTCATTCTTTTTGCATTCATCGCAGGCTCAGTGTTTGCCGGTGGTGCGAAAGAAGCAAAAACCGCAGCTGCACCCGAAAAAAAAGTTATTAAAATTCAGGGGGCGTTTGTGGAACCGGAAGCATCACGGTTTGAGGAATGTCTTAAAGCATTTGAAGACAAAACAGGAATCAAGGTTGTCTATGAAGGTTCAAAAGATTTTGAAACCCAGATTCTGGTTCAGGCTGAAGCCGGGACACCTCCCGATGTTGCAGCACTGCCACAGCCGGGGCTTATGAGAAACTTCGCGAAAAGAGGATTTCTCACACCCCTTTCAGCTGATGTTGTAAAAAGAATTGATGTGAATTACGCGCCTACCTGGAAAGAACTTGGTTCTTACAACGGCAAAGTTTATGGAGTTTTTCATCGGGTAAACGCGAAAAGTTTTGTCTGGTATCCTAAAAAAGCTTTCGAGGCAAAGGGATATAAAATACCAAAAACATGGAAAGAGCTAACAGCTCTGGAAAATCAGATTGTCGCGGACGGTGGTGTTCCATGGTCAATCGGAATTGAAAGCGGAGCGGCAACCGGATGGCCTGCTACCGACTGGATGGAAGATATAATGCTGAGAACGGTAGGTCCAAAAGTGTATGATGATTGGGTTGCTCACAAGATCCCCTTTAATGACCCGGCTGTAAAAAACGCGGCTGAAATTATGCTTAAAATCTGGATGAATCCCAAGTATGTACTCGGCGGGTCCACCAATATACTGACAACAAATTTCGGTGATTCGATAAAACCTCTTTTTACCAATCCTCCAAAGGCATGGTTTAACAGACAGGGCAATTTTATTACAGGGTTTATGCCGAAAGACATTCAGGCAAACCTGGACGCGGATGTTGGTGTATTCGCCTTCCCGTCAATCAATCCTAAATGGGGTACCCCTGTTCTTGGCGGCGGCGATCAGTTTGTTTCATTTAATAATCGTCCTGAAGTTATGGAACTTTTAAAATATTTAACCACCTGGCAGTCCGCAATACCCTGGGCAAAAGCAGGCGGGGCACTCTTCCCGTATAAAGATACAAACTATAGTGATTATTCGTCAGCAATTGACAGGAAACTAGCGAAAATTCTTGTAAATGCGAAGGTATTCCGATTTGACGGTTCTGACAATATGCCTGCAGAGGTTGGGGCCGGTTCATTCTGGACAGGAATGGCGGACCTTGTGAGTGGTGTATCTGTAGACAAAGTATTAAATCAGATAGAGGCAAGCTGGCCTAAAAAGTAAAAAGTAAAAAGTGGTTTATTCCTGAGGGATTGGAATTCAATCCCTCAGGGTATCTATTGTAATAGGAGGATACAATGGGTGATTTTTATGGACCGGACAATGAAGGCGGGTATGGACAGAAAATAGTAACTGCCCTTGGAAATATTTTTATCTCCTTCTTTGTTCCGATAGCTGCGTTTGGTGTCCTTTGGGCTGGTTTTGTATTTCTCCGCAGCGGCAGAGCTTCCCAGCTTGTAACGACACTTGTTGCAATAATCTGGGGAGTCGGAGGAATAGCAGCACTTTATTATATATCGAACTTTATTATTCAGCGGCTGGCTCTTAAATGGCGTAAACGATTTACTCCATTTTTGTTTGTTGGACCCGCACTTATTATTCTGGGTTACTACCTTTTGCTGCCGGCCATCAGGTCGCTTTATATGAGCTTTTTCGGAAGAGTATCCAAAGAGTTTGTCGGTCTGGCAAATTATGCCTATATTTTTACCGACAGAACGATGCGTATTGCTCTGGTCAACAATCTTTTATGGATGGTTTTTGGAACATCACTCAGCATTATTTTCGGATTGCTCATTTCATTTCTGGCTGAAAGATCAAAGTTTGAAAAACTCGCGAAAACCTTAATTTTTCTACCCATGGCAATCTCATTTGTTGGTGCAGGAGTTATATGGAAATTTATTTATGCGTATAAACCGGTAGGAGAAGCCCAAATCGGGTTGCTTAATGCAATTGTTAGCTCCCTTGGGGGTCATCCGCTTAACTGGATTGTACTGCGTCCGTGGAACACACTTCTCCTTGTTATTATTTTTGTATGGCTTCAGACAGGGTACGCGATGGTTATTCTTTCAGCATCGATAAAAAGTGTTCCCGAAACGTTAAAAGAGGCTGCAAGGATTGATGGAGCCGGTGAAATTCGAATAATATTCCAGGTAATTATTCCAGCAATAAAAGGTTCTATTATTACCGTTGGGACTACCATTTTGATATTAACGTTAAAAGTATTTGATATCGTCTATGCAATGACAAACGGCTTGTTCGGCACGGAAGTTCTGGCAAGCCAGCAGTATAAGCAGATGTTTAAATTCCTTAATTACGGAAGAGGATCGTCCATAGCTATAGTTATTCTGATAGCAGTGATTCCCGTTATGTGGTATAACCTGAAGCAATTTGGTAAAAGGGAGGTGTTCTAATGACTCATGCGACACATACAGGTACCGTTTCAACTGTTTTTGTTAATTCCCTGTTACTTTTTCTTGTTATTATCTGGACTATTCCAACGTTTGGAATATTTGTTACCTCTTTCCGTTATAAAGATAATGTTTTTAACACCGGCTGGTGGCATTCCCTTTCAGATAAAACAGGGTACACTCTTGAAAATTATGAACAGGTATTAGCCGGACGAAAATATACCGTTACCTCGAATAACGGAACTACTTCAACAATAGATGGTGATAATATGTCCGGGGCCTTTTTAAACAGCCTGAGTGTTACTGTACCTGCTGTTGTTATCCCGATTCTTATTGCCGCTTTTGCGGCGTATGGCTTCGCATGGCTTAAGTTTCCAGGCAGAAAATTCCTGTTTGTATTGATTGTAGCGCTTTTAGTTGTTCCGCTTCAAATATCACTCATTCCGGTTCTTCGGGACTACAGGAAACTGGGGCTGAATGGAACCTATCTTGGCATCTGGCTGGCCCATACCGGGTTCGGTTTACCGCTAGCTATATATTTGCTTTTCAATTATATCAGCACCATTCCCCGAAGCATCATGGAATCGGCATTTCTGGACGGAGCATCACATTTTACGACTTTCGTTAGGCTTATTCTACCTTTATCCATTCCGGCGCTCGCGGCATTTGCCATTCTCCAGTTTCTCTGGGTATGGAATGATATGCTGGTTGCTCTCGTATTTTTAAGCGGCGCGGGAGCGCGGATGCAGGTCGTTACTATTCGACTTTTAAATCTTATCGGCTCAAGAGGTCAGGACTGGCAGATTTTAACATCCGGTGCGTTTATCACGATGATTCTTCCCATGGCGGTATTTCTTGGATTACAGAGGTTTTTTGTAAACGGACTTATGGCAGGATCGGTAAAAGAATAGAGGTATGGATCAGACAACTGAGAAAATTTTACAACGTGTTGAAAAAAATATAGTAAGGCAGTACAGAAATAAAAAGGGGTATGCTATTTTTCATACCCGTCTGGTACAGTATTTTCCGCAGCTTCTGGAACAGCTTTTTTTACTGTATGGTAACCGAAAGGACTTTTTATACCAGGTTGAGGATATTATTAAATCAGTCTGCCTGTACGCTCTTAACCGCCCGGAGGAATTAAAAGAACTCGATATAAAACGGGAAGCTGAACCCCGGTGGTATCTTTCGGAGAAAATGGCGGGAATTTCTTTTTATGTGGATTTATTTGCAGGGTCATTAAAAAGAGTGTCTGATTACATTCCCTACCTGAAAGATCTTGGTATTACGACAGTGCATATTATGCCGCTGTATGAATCACCGGTGGATGAAAACGACGGAGGATACGCTGTTTCAAGTTATCGCGGGATAGATAAGAAATATGGTTCGATGGCCGATCTTGAAGAAGTCACCCGCCTTTTTCGGGAAAACGGGATGAGCCTTGTTCTGGATTTTATTCTTAATCACACTGCTTCCAATCATGAGTGGGCACTGAAAGCACGCTCAGGAATCTCAGAGTATAAGGATTACTACTACATATTTGACAATAAGACTCTGGTGGAAGAGTATAACATGACTCTTCGCGACATATTCCCTGAGGAAAGAACCGGCTCATTCAGTTTCTGTACTGATTTGGGAAGCTGGGTTTGGACAACCTTCAATGATTATCAGTGGGACCTTAATTACAAAAATCCTGTTGTTTTTCGCAGGATGCTGGAAGAGATGCTCTTCCTCGTGAATAAAGGGGTGGAAATTCTACGGTTTGATGCTCTCGCGTTTATCTGGAAAGAAAAAGGGACAGGATGTGAGAACCTTCCCGGAGCGCATACTTTAATTCAGGCTTTTAAGTCAGCAGGGAAAATTGCCGCACCAGGTATTGTTTTTAAATCAGAGGCAATTGTACATCCGGATGATGTCAGACGTTATGTCTCACAGAAAGAATGTGAGCTGTCCTACAATCCACTTCTTATGGCAACTCTATGGGAGTCACTCGCAACACGAAAGGTGGAACTTTTAAAAAAATCGATGGAAACTTACGCACATACTAACACGGGATGTTCATGGGTTAATTATGTTCGGTGCCATGATGATATTGGGTGGACTTTTTCGGATGATGACGCCTGGAGTCTCGGTATTAATCCACGGGACCACCGGAGATTTCTGAATGATTTCTATACAGGAATCTTTGAGGGCAGTTTTGCCCGTGGGCTTCCTTTTCAGGAAAATAAGGCTACAGGTGATGCCCGGATTTCCGGCACCTGTGCTTCTCTTGCCGGTATGGAAAAGGCACTTGAAGAAGAAACAGAAAATGATGTTGATTTAGCGGTAAAACGTATACTGCTGCTTTACGGGGTTGCAGCCTCCATGAATGGTTTTCCTCTTATCTATGCTGGGGATGAAATAGGCCTGTTGAATAATTATCTGTATAAAAAAGATCATTCGAAAGCATTGGATTCACGTTGGGTACATAGGCAGAAGATGCTCTGGATGGAAAAAAATGAGGTCAATGATCGGAATTTAAAAACACCGGTATTTATCTATAAAAAAGCCGGAGCTGTTTATCAGGGAATTAGGAAACTGATATGGACAAGAAAGGCATGTCCTGTATTTGCTTCAGAGGGGATCGAAATAATTGACACACTCAATATCCATGTTTTCGGTTTTTTACGAAAAAGTAATACGGAACAACTGCTGGTACTGGCAAATTTCACTGAAGAAAACCAGGTGTCGGATATCCCTGTTTCCGGAAAAGATATCCTGACCGGGAAAGAATTGGAAGGACCTGTTACGTTATCCCCTTATCAACTCGTATGGCTTAAAATTGAGGAATAGCAAGAAATACAAAATGGTAGGAAAGAGATATCTGTGCGCCTGTTTCTCCCCTGACAATGTAGTGAGGTGCAGTACATTAAATGGATGCATGGCAATTTCGTTATTTGAATAAGATTTTTTAAAATAGATAGTGTTTTTGCCTATTGTATGTTATAATAACCGCTATTACTAATAATTAAGAGGTAAATATGACAGGGAAAAATAAATCTATTGCTATTATTATTTCTATACTTGTAGCAGTAGGCATCCTTTTTCTGATAGGCGCCAGATTGTGGCTGAATATTACCTGGTTTAACAACCTGGGTTATGTAAAAGTTTTTACCACTATACTCTGGACAAAAGTAGCTTTATGGTTCATTTTTTTTACTGTTTTCTTTGTTTTTGCAGGGTTTAATGTTCTCATTGCTTTTAGAAAGGGAAAGATAGAGACACTGCATATTCAAAAAGCGGGTATGCCGGAAGAGATAAATAAAAAAACAAGTGTTTTGCTGGCAATCATTACGCTAATAATTATTGCTCTTTTTATGGCAAACAGTGCACTCAATAACTGGAATATTGTATTGAAATTCTTTCATAAAGCAATCTTTAATCTTAAGGATCCAATTTACAGCAAAGATGTATCTTTCTATGTTTTTTCATTGCCCTTTTATCTCTTTCTTAAATCGTGGGCTTTTACCTGTGTTATCCTGACTATTCTTATAGTAGGTACTCTCTATTTTTTAACCAGCCATATAAACAGGGAGGATGAAAAGTATATATTCAGCACCCATGCTAAAAAACATTTATTATCTTTACTAATAGTTCTTGCAGTATTAATTGCATGGTATTACCAGCTTAAACGGTATCAGCTTCTTTTTTCTGCAAACGGACTTATTTCCGGCGCGGATTTTACCAGTGTAAAAGTAGTAAGGCCTGCCTATTCACTTATGATCGTGCTATCGTTGTTAACGGCTGTTTTAACCTTTATCAGTATGCTAAAGAAATCTTTTCGGCAGATGCTTATTGGATATGGTATCATGGTAGGGGCTGTAATACTCTTTCTGGGAATTACCCCCGGTATTGTGCGCCAGCTTGTTGTAAAACCGAATCAGCTTAAAATGGAGCTTCCCTATATAAAAGACAACATAAATTTTACCCGTCAGGGATACAACTTGAATAAAATTGTTAAAAAAGCATTTCCAGTACAGGCTTCTCTTAGCGAGAGTGATTTCGCGGAGGGTACAGGTGTTACAAAGCATATTCGTTTGTGGGATCGGCGACCTCTTAAGGCAACTTTTTCCCAATTGCAGGCCTTTCGACTGTACTATGATTTTAACAGTGTAAATACCGATAGATATAGATTTGGCGATTCCTACAGACAGGTTATGATATCCGCACGTGAAGTTAATGACAGTAATTTTCCCGTGAGTGCACAGACATGGGTAAACCTGAAACTTCAGTATACCCATGGATACGGGATTGTAATGGCACCGGTGGATCGGATAGGGCAGGAAGGGTTACCTTTCTTCGTAATAAAAGATATACCGCCCAAAATCTCTGTACCGTTAAAAATTAGCAGACCTGAAATTTATTACGGAGAAGAAACCAACTCATATGTTATTGCTAATTCAAAAATACGGGAGTTTGATTATCCGAAAGGGAATGATAATGTAACAGTTCATTATAAAGGAACCGGAGGAATTCCCCTTAAAAGCGGTTGGAGAAAATTTTTACTGGCGGTTAATTTCTCAAGCACTGATATTCTTTTTACCAACTACCTTACTCCTGAAAGCAGAATTATGATCAACAGGAGTATTCGGCAGAGGATTCCTACTCTTGCTCCCTTTTTAACGTACGATCAAAATCCTTATATTGTAGCTTCCGGGGGAAGACTCTACTGGATTGTTGACGCATACACGAAAACGAATAAATTCCCCTATTCGAATATCTCCAGGGACGGTTTCAACTACATCAGGAATTCAGTCAAAATTACCATAGACGCGTATAGTGGTGAAGTGAATTTTTATATTGTTGATAAAAATGACCCAATAATACAAACCTACAGAAACATATTCCCCGAACTTTTTAAAAATTTAGCTGATATGCCTGAGGATTTAAGGCTTCACCTCAGGTACCCAAAGTATATTTTCCAAATGCAGGCGGAAATGTATGCAGTGTATCACATGACAGATCCTCAGGTGTTCTATAACAAAGAGGATAAATGGGCAATACCTCATGAAATATATGGTGAGGAAGAAACGGTTATGGAGCCTTACTATGTTATTGTTAAATTTCCAGGTAATAAAAAACATAATGAATACGCACTTATGCTTCCCTTTACACCGCTGAATAAAAATAATATGGTTTCCTGGGTTGCGGCTAAATGTGATCCTGAGAACTATGGAACTATTATTGAATATCAGTTTCCTAAAGAGAAACTGGTATTCGGTCCTATGCAGATAGAGTCTAGAATTGATCAAAATACCGAAATATCCCAGCTCTTAACGCTCTGGGGACAAAAGGGGTCAACGGTCATCAGAGGGAATCTTCTTGTCTATCCCATAAAGAATTCAATTATCTATGTTGAACCTAT
>CAYSXD010000054.1:0-10401 GCA_964434925.1 uncultured Spirochaetaceae bacterium | reverse complement strand
CGAACGCCCGGGTGCGGTATACCTGGCGGCAGTGCTGGCAGGTCACAGTCAGAAGGGACTGCCTGCGTTTGGTATTTACGGCAGAGATGTTCAGGATTCGGGAGATGCGTCAGTTCCTGATGATGTAAAGGAAAAACTGCTGAGATTTACCCGGGCAGCACTTGCCGTTGCTCTTATGAGAGGGAAATCATATCTTTCACTTGGTTCTGTCTCGATGGGAATTGCCGGATCGATAGTAAATGAAGATTTTTTTCAGGACTACCTTGGTATGCGAAATGAGTATGTGGATATGTCCGAGTTTATCAGGCGAATTGATGAGGGAATATATGATCCTGATGAATTCTCTCGGGCATTACAGTGGGTAAAAAACTATTGTACGGAAGGACCGGATGATAATTCCGCTGATATTCAGCGCTCAATAAAGCAGAAGGAAAAAGACTGGGAATTCGTTGTTAAAATGACATTAATTGCCCGGGATTTAATGGTTGGTAATCCAAAACTGGCAGAACTCGGATTTGGTGAGGAGGCTCTGGGTCATAATGCGATTGCGGCAGGTTTTCAGGGCCAGCGTCACTGGACTGACCACTTTCCTAATGGGGATTTTATGGAAACCATTCTTAACACTTCCTTTGACTGGAACGGAATTCGCCAGCCGTACATTTTTGCAACTGAAAACGATTCTCTTAATGGAGTTTCAATGCTCTTTGGACATCTTTTAACGGGTACCGCTCAAATATTCTCAGATGTGCGAACATTCTGGAGCCCTGAAGCGGTTAAACGAGTTACCGGGAAATCCTTAACGGGACTGGCTGAGTATGGAATTATCCACCTTATAAACTCCGGATCCACAACGCTTGATGGCTCAGGAGAACAAAAGAGGGATGGACAGAACGTTATGAAACCGTGGTGGGAAATTACAGGTAAAGAGGCTGAAGATTGTTTAGAGGCGACCCAGTGGAGAGCTGCCGATGTCGGATATTTCAGAGGAGGTGGGTTTTCTTCAGATTTCCTTACAAAGGGAGGAATGCCGGTTACCATGACACGGATCAATCTTATTAAAGGTCTTGGACCCTTTATTCAAATAGCAGAGGGATATACGGTGGACCTTCCGGAGAATATGCATGACATACTTGATAAACGGACGAATCCTACGTGGCCGACAACCTGGTTTGCTCCGCGTGTAACAGGGGAGGGTGCGTTCAAAGATGTTTATTCTGTAATGGCAAACTGGGGAGCAAATCATGGAGCAATAAGTTATGGACATATTGGTGCTGATCTCATTACCCTTGCTTCTATGCTGAGAATACCCGTTTCCATGCATAATGTAAATGAGAAGCTTGTGTACCGGCCCAGTGCCTGGAATGGGTTTGGAATGGATACAGAGGGTTCCGATTACCGGGCATGCGGGAATTTCGGTCCACTGTATGGGTAAAATTTTGTTAAAAGAGGGATACTTTATGTTGTGTTCGAATTTCCGGACTCAATTTTTATAGGCAAATATGGTAGATTAATCATTCAGGAGGCTTTAGATGTACATATCAGATACAACGATCATTCCAAAAAAATTTTTAAGTGCGGATACTATGAAAAATGTTTCAAAGCAGGTTCTTGTAGGGCCTGATCAGGGCTGGGACAGTCATGTTATGCGGGTTTTTACCGTTGGAAAGGACGGATACACACCGAAGCACAGCCACAGCTGGCCCCATATAAACTATATAATCAGCGGGGAAGGTGTCCTTTTTGTGGATGGAAAAGAATACCCGGTAAAAGCGGGAGGGACAGCGTTCGTTCCCGGAGGAAGTGAGCATCAGTTCAGACAGAAAGGTGAATCTGAGTTTTCGTTTATCTGCATTGTCCCCAGAGAAGGAGATGTTTAACCTTTCACTGTATGAATTTTAATCATGTTTGTATGGACTCCCCGATGCAGGGGAGTCCCGCTTACGGTAATAATTCTGTCTCCTGCCTGGCAAAGCCCTTTTGTAAGCAGGACACTATTTGTGTGTTTATACAGAGCGTCTGTAGATTCCACCCGGTCGATTTTTATACCGTGAACTCCCCAGAATAATGATGCTCTTTGTAGAATACTTTTTATGGGAGACATCCCGAGAATTGGCTTTGAAGGGCGAAATTTACTGAGTGTTTGCAGTGTTTTCCCGGACAGGGAAAATCCGGCAATATATCTGGATGGGATTGTATTGCAGAGGGTAACACCCGCGTAACATATCGCGTCAGCATCACTGTGTTCTTTATCTATCTCGGTATAAAGGTTTTCAGCTATTGTTTCATAATCAATTTCTCTTTCTGTTCTTTTGGCAATATTAGCCATAACGGAAACTGCTTCCACAGGGAATTCTCCCATGGCAGTTTCTCCTGACAGCATAACCGCATCGGTTCCGTCAAATATTGCGTTGGCAACGTCGTTTGCCTCCGCTCGGGTAGGCCGGGGCTTGCTAATCATCGATTCAAGCATTTGCGTGGCAGTAATAACGGGTTTGTTTTTAGAATTACACTTTTTAATAATTCTTTTCTGTAAAATAGGTACTTCCTGAGGGGATGTTTCAGCCCCAAGATCTCCCCTGGCAACCATGATCCCGTCGGAAACGTCTATAATAGCGTCAATATGTTCTATAGCTTCCGGTTTTTCGATTTTGGAAATAACAAAAACATCTTTCTTTTTTTCTTTGATTCTCTTTTTGAGATCAATGATATCATCTGCCTTTCTGACAAAGGAAAGAGCTATAAAATCGACATCATTTTCAAGACCGAATTCAAGATCCCTGATATCTTTTTCTGTAAGGGAAGGAGTTTTTATTATAGTATCCGGTAAATTTATTCCTCTGAAAGAACGAATTGCTCCTCCGTTTAATATTTTACAGGTAATTATACGATTTTCAATGGAAAGTACTTCCAATTCAATATTGCCATCATCCAGGAGTATTTTCTCGCCAGTGTGTGCTTCTTCGGGAAGAGATTTGTAGCTGATGCTTAAAATTTTCCAGTTACCTTCAATATCCTCAGTTGTAAGCTTAATCAATTCTCCCCTTTTGAGTTCTATAATTTCTTTACTCTGGCGTCCGGTTCTAATTTTAGGCCCTTGAAGATCGAGGAGAATCCCGATAAATGTTCCTGTTTTTTTGGCTACCTCTCTGATATTCTTAATTGTTTCCAGGTGAAAGTCGTAGGAGCCGTGGGACATATTCATCCGGGCAACATTCATTCCTGCTTTCACAAGATCCATCATAACATCCGGTTTCTGGCTGGCCGGTCCAATTGTGCAGACTATCTTTGTTGATTTCATAGTTTTATAATAGTATTATTCCCATAACAATGCAATTGCTTTTTTTCAGGAGTGCCCTTAATACCCATGTACATTATTCGCACATTCCTGTTAATCTTCTTTGTATGAAAAAAGAAGACAGTTCTTTTCTTATGGGGCTTTCTGAATACACAGGCCTTCGTGGGTTATGGACAATGATGTATGGCTATCGGCTGCTGTATGGTCTTGCTGTTTTTAGCATTGCCGTTGCTGCGTTATCCAGAACAGCAACATTGCTACTATTACGGTATTTTATTGACGATCTGCTGGAAAGTAAAAAAACAGTAACCGGGATTCCTTTTTTTTCCCTTCTTTTTGTTGCGTTGGCAATTTTAGAGGGAGCGGCCCTGTTTTTTAAAGGGAAATGGGCGGCTTTATCATCGGAAGGGACAATAAATAGACTAAGAAACTTTCTCTTTGATCATATTCAAAAACTTTCATTTTCGTATCATGATTATACAGATACCGGTAGCCTTATTGAGCGGGTAACATCTGATGTTGAGGTTTTGCGGAATTTTTTTTCAGAACGGGCAATTGCAATTGGACGTATTGGTACACTATTTTTATTTAATGTTGGCGCTTTGCTTTATCTCAATATCAAACTGGGACTGTTTTCACTGGTTTTTATTCCTTTTATTCTTTTTCAGTCTTACTGGTTTTTTAAAAAGATATCCAAAGCGTATGAAGGATATCAGGCCCAGGAGGCAAAAGTTTCTTCTTTATTAAAAGAAAATATATCTTCAATCAGGATAGTAAAAGCTTTTGCACGGCATGATTTCGAGATGGATAAGTTTGAAAAGGTTAACTATGAAAAATTCAAAAGAGGAAAGAAGTTAATGCTGCTACACTCTTTCTTCTGGCCTCTTTCGGATATACTCTGTACTGTTCAACTGCTTTTTATTTATTATCTTGGTGCTGTTATGACTATATCCGGCCAAATATCCGTGGGAACCTATATAGCAGCTGCGGGAATGGTTATCTGGATAATATGGCCAATAAGAAATTTGGGAGAGGTAATTATTCATGCTTCCGAAGCCTATGTTTCCTATGGGAGAATTGCCACGATAATTGAAGAAGACAGAGAGGATGACGAAAAGGTCGATAAACTTCCAAAAAATGAAAAAATTAGAGGGGACATTACTTTCAGTCATGTTTATTTTTCTTACAATAAAGAAGATCCGGTACTTAAAGATATTTCTTTTCAGTGTAAAGCCGGTGGGAAAATTGCTCTACTGGGTGCCGCGGGTTCCGGGAAAACTACCCTTATTAATCTGCTGCCACGGTTTTATGAGTGCACATCCGGGGATATAACGGTTGATGGGAGGTCCATTAAAACATTCTCACGTTCGGAGCTGCGAAAGCAGATAGGTATTGTGGAACAGGAACCGTTTCTCTTCTCCCGGTCTATCCGGGATAATATCCTTTTCGGTGTGTTTGAGAAAACTGAGCAGAAAGAGATTGAGAAAGCCGCAAGAGCGGCTGCAGTCCATAATGTGATTTTAGGTTTTCCCGAAGGGTACGATACAATTGTAGGGGAGAGAGGAGTAACCCTTTCCGGAGGGCAGAAACAGAGAATTGTTATTGCCCGTACACTTTTGAAGAACCCCCGTATTCTTATTCTTGATGACGCAACATCATCCGTAGATTCTGAAACAGAGCATAGTATACGGAATGCTCTTGCACTTCTAATGAAGGGGAGAACAAGTTTTATTATTGCGCATCGTATTCAGACGATCATGGAAGCGGATACAGTCATGGTTCTGGAAAACGGACAAATTATCGAAATGGGAAGTCATGATGATCTGGTGACCAACAAGGGGTTTTATCAGAAAATATTCAACCTTCAGTCTGAGGGAGGAGTTCATGTCTGATCCTTCAACTTTTAAAGAGGAAGAGTTTACCGCGTCCCTGGACGGTAAAGTATTTAACAGAATATTTGGATTGATTAGACCCCATTTCAGAAGAGTCTTGATTTTTCTACTCATGATTGCTTTTGTTTCGGTAAGTGACGCTTTTTTTACCTATCTTTCAAAAATGATTATTGATAATGGTATTGTTCCGGGAAATATTGCAAAGGTGAAAGAAATAGTGATGATCTATTTTCTTGCGGCGTTTTTTCAGGCTGTGGGGGTGTTCAGTTTTATTTATCTTGCGGGGATTCTTGGTGAAAGGGTGGCATACAATTTACGAAAAAGTATTTTTAATCATATTCAGAAACTTTCATTTTCCTATTTTGATAAAACACCTCTTGGATGGATTATGTCGAGAGTAACGTCTGATACCCAGAAAATAGCAGACCTCATTACCTGGGGTCTTGTTGATTCCACATGGGGTGTTCTGAACATTCTGACGTCGGTTGTTTTTATGATGCTCATCAACTGGAAGCTTGCTCTGGTGGTAGCAGGGATCCTTCCGTTTATGATTGGATCGGCTTTCTTTTTTCAGAAAGAAATATTAAAGCATTCGAGGTTGGCCAGAAAACAGAATTCGAGAATTACAGGATCATACAGTGAGATGATAACCGGTGTCAAAATAGTAAAAAGCCTGGCACGGGAAGAAAGGAACCTTGACGATTTTATGATTGAATCAAGAAAAATGTATGATGCCTCATACCGTACTGCCTGGTATTCCGCTCTCTTTTTACCCACTGTAAAGATAATAGGAGCTTTTGCTCTTGGTGCTATTATCTGGTATGGTGGTTATTTAAGTATCTCAGGGAATATGACTCTTGGTGGTATACAGGCCTTTATCTATTATGTTGCCTTTATGCTCTGGCCAATTCAGGACCTTGCACGGGTTTGGGCATCAATGCAGAGTTCTCTTGCTTCAGGAGAGCGTATTTTTTCACTTCTTGATACTATCCCTGATATCCGGGATAAAGTTGGAGCCCTGACACGAGTGGAACCAATTCGGGGAATTTGGTTTAAAGATGTTTCCTTTTACTATAAAGAGAATTCTCCTGTCCTTACCCATTTTAATCTTACCATTGAAAAAGGTGAAAATCTTGCTCTTGTAGGTGCTACCGGAGGGGGAAAATCGACAATTGTGAATCTCCTTAGCAGGTTTTATGAACCTGTTGAAGGGAGTATTTTTTTTGATTCGGAGGATTATAAAAATTTTACTCAGGAATCTATTCAATCGAGACTGGGTATTGTTCTTCAGACTCCCCACCTTTTTTCAGGAACAATTGAAGAAAATATTCGGTTTGGCAGACTGACGGCAGCAAAGAGTGAAATAGAGAAAGCCGCAAGGCTTTCTCGTGCGGAGGAATTTATTCTAAAAATGGAGAATGGGTATAACAGCCAGGTTGGAGAAGGTGGCGACCTTCTTTCTGTTGGGCAAAAGCAGCTTGTCTGTCTTGCCCGGGCGGTTCTTTCCGAACCGGATATTTTTATTATGGATGAGGCAACAAGTTCAATCGATCCTCTTTCCGAAGCCCTCATCCAGTCGGGTCTTACGGAAATAATGGAAGGAAGAACCTCTATAATTATTGCTCACCGGTTATCAACAATAAAATTGGCAGACCGGATTCTGGTTATTGAAAATGGAGCTATCACAGAAGAGGGAAACCATCAGAGCCTTCTTAAAAAAAGGGGAACGTACTATTCTCTCTACCGACAGCAGTTTTCTCCGAGTAATAATACGAACTAATACATGCTGCCGTCTACAAAAACGGTACGGGACGACAGGCCGAACTGTGAAGGGGCAATGATGTTTGATTCCATCAAGGCTCTCTCTTAAACTGTAGGTCAATGGAGGCGGAAGATTCCATTGACTGAAGATTCTTTAACGTTGAACTTATATGTTGTTCCATCAGAATCCGGGCTCTCTTTCCGTCCGATGCGGTAATTGCTTCAAGCATCTGCCGGTGTTCTTTTCTGCTTGTTCCCTTACTTCCCTTCATATCGCCGGTTTTTTGAAAACTCCGTACAAGGAGTTCGAAAAGGTGATTGTAGATGGAAATAATAATATTGTTACCTGTTGCCTTGATGAGGGTTTTGTGGAGTTCAACGTCGAGAATATTGTATGCTTCGATATCGTTTTTTTCAGCGAGAGCGTCCATATCGTCAAGTATCTGCGCGAAAGTACTTATCAACCCCGGAGGAGTGTTCACTGCTATCTTCTGGATTGCGTCCGTTTCCACCATCATCCGGACGAGGGCAAGGTCAACAAGTGTTTTTTTCTCCCTCGGGAGGTGAAAAACAAGACTGTCTTTAAGGGTTTCCAGAAAAAAATCGAGATTGTTGTTTTTTACAAAAATACCTTTACCCTGTTTTGTTTCTACAAGCCCTCTGCTCTCAAGGGACCGTACTGCTTCCCTGATTGAACGGGAGCCTACCTGTAGACTGTCGGAAAGTTCGGCCTGCGACGGCAGTTTGTCTCCCGGCTGCAGATTGTTATCTATGATAATTCGTTCCAGTGAGTGGATAACTTCATCTGAAACCCTGATCTTCTTTAAGGGTGTAATTTCTTTCATCGAGCCCATTATGGTACGATCTCTGCACATATGTCAAGAGTAGGGTTTTTGTGTTGACATATGGCATAAGTAGTATTATACTGATTTAAAACAATTGTCCAATCAAGAAGGCCATGACGATACGGATACTTCTATCGGTACTGGCAGCTGTTGTAACAACAACAGGAGTGTTTGCGGCAGATGCTGTATCTCGCGCATTTTTGGTACTAAATTTGTTGAATTAACGGAGGTGTTATGGAGATAAACCGAAAGGTACTGGATGCTCTATCCCATGAGCTGGATCCACGAACGCTGGAGAGTCTGGATATGACGGTGGCAGAGATCGTGAAGGTAAAACGCCGCGGTGGAAAGATTATGGTGGTCACTGGTAGCGGACCCAACATTCATGAAGGGGTAACCACGCTTATTGCCGAACTCATGGGCAGAGGCGTGATTGACTCAGTAACAACGAGTTCTGCAGTTGTTGCCCATGAAATGGGGGGGGCACTTGATAAGGTAAAGCGGGTCGATGCACTGCAGATTGGATTTGATCCCGAAAGTGCTTTTCTCCCCCGGGGCGAGGTGTTCGAATTTACAGAACTTGACGACGATGACCTTCTTGTACTCAGACGGGAAATGGTGCTCGATGATGATCTTCTTGCCCGCGGCGCTGAAACCGAAGGGAAGGTGATTATCAAAGCCGCCGGTAATATGGCGTATCCGATGGGGCTGCGAACCGAGAATCTAAGTCGGGAAATCCTTACCCTCGCACAGACTTATGGAGAACCGTTTGAGCTGATTGCTGGACGCGGTGCAGATCCTATGACGATGCTCGGCATGGGCGCGGCGAAAGGGTTACCCGTCCTTGTGACGGTTCCACAGCTGGTTGGCGGCGGAGCGGTCGGCCTCTCGATAGCGGACAGTATTCCTGTATCCGAGCGTTGTGCCCGAATCGCGGCGATGATTGAAGAGGCGGATATCATCATCGAATCGGCAGTTGCTCTGACACAGGAGATCCATGACGGCCCATTCGAGTGTTATACGGGTCACGGGATCTGGGCTCATTGGAATGGTTTGTGGACCTGCAGCCTCAAAGGGAAAACGCTTATCAGGATTGATCTGGACGAGAATCTCCGTAAGGCTAAAGATGTGCAGGAGCAGAGCAGAACAATCCAGGAGGCGATCGACAGAGGACTGCCCAAGACGAAAATCACTGGTATCCCTTTTCGGATGGAAATGTCTGCCTTTGCACGATTAGAGGGCAGTGTTCCTCTTGTGGGAGACATCGGCACGATATGGCCGCTGATAGCTTTAAAGGTTTCGGATGCTCTTGGACTTGAACTCGATTTCATGAGTTATCCGCAGCAGTCTGAGCCCGGGCAGGCGATGCGTGAATGGATCGTACGCAACGTAAAACCGGTGGATCGGGACAGGATGATTGATACGACAAGGACTGTGGTGGACCGCAGGATTGAGGCAGCTAAAGGGATGGAGGTGAACAAATGAAGGCTATAGGTGTTATACCCGCCCGGTACGCATCCACAAGACTTCCCGGAAAGCCACTCAAGGATATAGCCGGGAAGCCCATGATTCAGCATGTCTACGAGCGTGCCCTTGCGGCTCGTTCGCTGGATTCCGTGATTGTCGCCACTGACGATGAACGTATTGTCAGGGCTGTGAAAAAGTTTGGTGGACGGGCTGTCATGACGTCGGCTGATCACCCCAACGGTACAAGCCGCGCTGCGGAGGCGGTTAAAGGCGAGGTGGTCGATATTGTCATCAATATTCAGGGAGATGAGCCGCTGATTGCGCCTGAGATGATTGACGAGGTGGTGCAGGCGTTGGAGGAAAATCCTAAAGTGCCTTCAGCAACTCTCTGTTGCAAGATCCCGGCCGAAAAATATGACGATCCGAATGTCGTGAAGACCGTCATGGATCTTAATGGCTTTGCTCTCTACTTCAGTCGGTCGCTCATCCCGTATCCGCGGTATTCCGAGTACCAGCGCGTCTATGAACATATTGGTATTTATGGATACCGTATGGACTTTCTACCGGTTTTTCTGGAGCTTCCGGAGACTCCGCTTTCCCAGACCGAGTCTCTCGAACAGCTCAAGATTCTTGAACATGGATATCGGATGAAGGTCGTGGAAACCAGGATAACCTACAATGCATTGAGTATTGACACGGAAGAAGATTTAGAACGGGCTCGGCAGATCATGGCCTACGGACAGGTATAGTCCCCTGTGGTATTGATACCTTTCATTCTTGTATTCTTGCTAGCTGGGAGCGTGTAGGTAAGTATCCCATATGCTGTGATACTTCCATGGACGCGTGAAGGAGCTTTTTTGCGAGTTCCTCGCGGCGGCCATTGAGAATTGCCATTGTATCCCCCGAGATGCTGCATGAAGCCACAAGATTGCCCGCAGAGCCGAAGACTGGTGCCCCAAGACAGAATGTTCGGATTTCGTTTTCTTCACAATCCGTCGCATACCCGAGTTGGCGAATCTGATCAAGCTCTTTTTTGAGCCGGGTCGGATCGGTAATGGTATTCTGTGTCTGTGCAGACAGTTGGTTGACAGCACAAATTGAATCCTGAAGATCCATAGGCGAGAACGCCAATACGGCTTTT
>CAYSXD010000053.1:8749-10457 GCA_964434925.1 uncultured Spirochaetaceae bacterium | reverse complement strand
CTTTGAAAAGTCAGCATTCGTTGCTATGCACCCGATAGTTGTATTCCCGGAAAAGGCATTTGTTTTACCACTAAAATCATTTGAAACAATATTCATTGTTCCGGCAAAATGGTTCTTTTCATGTGTTAGAACACCGGCAATAATAGCCCCGGTGGAAGGATCAATAATATCACCGTAGCAGTTTACCGCGACAATAGCACCGACAATAAGGTCCCCGACTTTTCTGCCGGCTGTTCCAAGACCTCCCTTCATACAGTAGTCACCACCATTGATTTTTCCGACGGAAGCTCCCGTCCCCGCACCGATATTCCCGTTTCCACAGTATGAATCTGTTGCCGCAAGACATGCAGAGTATCCCATTTTTTTGTCCGGACGTACATCCGCTTTCCCTACCGGCAGATCAAAAAGTACTGCGCCAGGGACAATGGGAACGACACCGACGCCGACATTAAATCCTTTACCATGTTCTTCAAGGTACTGCATAACACCGGAAGCTCCGTCCAGCCCATACGCGCTGCCTCCGCCAAGATAAACGGCGTGTGCCTGGGAAACCAGATTCACCGGATTAAGACACGATACGTCCCGTGTCCCGGGAGCCCCTCCACGAACATCAACCCCTGTTACCGCGCCGTCAGGATACATAATGACGGTACATCCTGTTCCGGCTTCAAGATTTTCTGCATTTCCTGCCAGTATTCCCGGTACATCCGTTATTGAATTATTCATAATATCAGTATAATACCATAGTATTTTTGATATACAAAGTAATTGAATAAAATAAATTGCATAAAATAACTATACGGGCTATAGTGAATAAAACGATACAATTTACGAGGAGATAATTATGAGCAGCCACCCGGAAGCAACAAAAAAACTTCTAACGTCAGACCTTCAGAAAATGAAAGATGAAGGAACAAAAATTTCTATGATTACCGCCTATTCATATCCTCAGGGGTTAATAGTGGATGAAGCGGGAATTGATATTATTCTTGTCGGAGATTCCCTGGGAATGGTCGAACTGGGTTACACAGATACAGTCCCGGTAACGATGGATGAGATGCTGAGTCATATTAAGCCTGTTGTTCGGGCCGTTCAAAGAGCTCATATTGTTGGAGATATGCCTTTTATGTCCTACAATATTTCCGTAGAGCAGGCAGTAACCAATGCCGGTATACTGTACAAAGACGGCGGATGCGATTCGGTAAAGTTTGAAGGCGGTGTGGATTTTATACCTCAGGCGGAAGCAATTGTAAAGGCTGGAATTCCGTTTTTTGGACATATTGGGCTGACTCCCCAGACTGCCGCAATGCTCGGCGGTTTTAAGGTACAGGGAAAATCAATTGATGCCGCGAAGCGTGTTGTTGATGATGCCGTTGCACTTGAAGCAGCCGGAGCCTTTGCTCTTATCCTTGAAGCTATTCCCCAGCAGCTTGCACACATAATAACCGAAAAAGTAAAAATTCCGACGATTGGCATTGGCGGTGGTATCCACTGTGACGGACAGGTGCTTGTACTGCATGATATGGTTGGATTGTTTAAACGGTTTACCCCTAAGTTTGTAAAAGTATATACGGATATGTATTCAGCGCAGCTCAACGCGGTTAAAGAGTTTATCTCCGACGTTCAGGCAGAAACATTTCCAGCTCCGGAACATTCCTTTAATATGAAAGCTGAACGTGTTGAAGAACTTAAAAAGGCTATTGGATAG
>CAYSXD010000053.1:0-8649 GCA_964434925.1 uncultured Spirochaetaceae bacterium | reverse complement strand
AAGAATTTATTTCTTATCCCGTAGCTTTAACGCGTTCCCATGAGTTATAAATCCTTCATAGTCGGCCAGGGTAATAACATGTTCTTTGAAATTTTCATAACCCTGCCCTGTGGCAAAAACCACGGAGGAATACTTAATAAAATCACGTACAGAAACTGCAGAGAATGTTTTAGCGTTGCCTCCCGTAGGAAGAACAGCGTTTGCCCCCGTTACGTAATTTGCAGCTGAAAACGGAATGTTGTCTCCCAGCAGTATTTCTCCGGCATTTTTTATCAGAGACAGGGTGGTAAAGGGTTCTTTAGTTTGAAGCTGCAGATGTTCAGGCGCAAAAGCATTAACAATGGCGGCACCTTCCTCCACTGAATCAACCAGCAGAATAACACCGTATCCGTTAAAGACATCCGATACAAATGTTTTTCTCGGTTCCGGTAAATCTTCAATGAGAGTTTCAATATGGAGAGCTACCTTTTCTGCATTTTCAGAGGATGTGGTAACAAGAATTGCCGATGAGTCCGAACCGTGTTCCGATTCAACCATTAAATCCAGTGCAACTTTCCAGGGGTCAGCAGAATCGTCCGCAAGGATTATTGATTCTGACGGTCCCGCGGGAAGCCCGACATCTACTGTCCCGTATAAAAGACGCTTTGCCGCCGTTACGTACATGCTTCCAGGACCGGTGAGTTTTACAACAGGCTTTATACTTTCAGTTCCATAGGCCAGAGCTGCTATTGCCTGGGCGCCGCCGATGCGGTAAATCTCATCAACGCCGCATATTTTTGCAGCATACAAACATCCCGCATCAACACTGCCGTCTTTTCCAGGAGGAGTTACCACACATATCCGCTGAACCCCTGCCACCTTTGCCGGAATTGCCAGCATGTACAGCATCGAAGGAAAGCTTCCTCTGCCGCGTGGTACGTACAGCCCTGCAGATTCAACAGGTTCCGGCTTTTCTCCGGCGAGAATCCCTGTGCGGATTTCCATAAAGTGCATACTTTCCGGTTTTTGTGTCCGGTGAAATGTCCTGATATTTTCTACCGCGTATTCCAGAGCCTTTTTAACGCGGGGGTCCAGCAGCCTTTCAGCTTCATTAATTTCATCAGTGCTTACCTGTAAAGGAATATTCGTAAGATCAATACCGTCAAATTCTTTGGTAAATGTTCTAAGGGCTTTATCTCCATCCTCCCTGACAGTATTTATTATTTTTGAAACAGAATCCCTTACCCGTGAAATATCCATCTCCGAGCGTTTAACATAATACTTCCTTCTGTCATCTGACAGTTGTGCCCATGTAACTATCTTTGGTTTCATTATCATTCTCCCATTAAAACCGGATGCACAGGTTCTGCAGGTATCCGAATATTAAAGTTTCTTCTAACGTATCGGATTATCCGGAATATGGCAACCTCAGGTTTTATATGAACAATGGATGCTGTTCAGAGCCTCTTAAAAAATAGAAATCAGCAACCACCTCCACACCACCTCCGAAGAATGCATTTTTCACACGGGAGGAGGTCTTGGAATTTTGAGAAATTTATGCAATTATTATTCTATGGAATACTTTGATTACATTTTGGTTGGCTCCGGTCCTGCCGGACTGGGAGCAGCGTTTGCATTGCTCGAGCGGGACCCGGAAGGATCGATACTTATGCTGGATAGTGAAAAATTCAGTACCGGGGGACTGCGGAACGACTGTAAAATGAATTTTACCTATCCAATAGGATTTCCAACTGATAATTGGGAAAGGCAGGAAGCTGAACACTATCTCGAGTATGTTAAAAAAATTCTCCAGCCGAATATTCTTCCCAAATCAAATCTTTTAATTTATCAAAAGCGGGCGGCAAAACTGGGGGTGGATTTAATAAATATTCAACAGACGCATCTGGGGACAGATGGAGGGCTGCGGCTTATTAAGAAGTTGATTGCTGATCTGGAGCACAGCGGGGTTACGATAGCTCTGGAAGAGCGTATGGAAGATATCAGTACAGTACAAAAAAGTATTACTACCAATAAACGTGAAATAGGCTACCGTTCCCTTCTTATCGCACCGGGAAGAAAAGGTTTCAGGTTCCTTCAACATATTATGGATAAACTTGATGTGGGGTATGTTGATCATATTGTGGATATCGGGATTCGTATTGAGACACGGGTGGATCATTATCCTATTGTGAACGATTACTATGACCCGAAATTTATGTTCCCCGGAAAGGTACGTACCTTCTGTACCAACAGTGGTAATGCTCATGTGGTCCAGGAAAAATATACAACAATTCATAATGAGCGGTATTATTCTGTTAACGGCCACGCGTATTCCGCGG
The DNA here is from genome assembly GCA_964434925.1 of uncultured Spirochaetaceae bacterium. Classification (GTDB taxonomy): domain Bacteria; phylum Spirochaetota; class Spirochaetia; order B11-G9; family B11-G9; genus S145-15. Next base: position 6,331 of record CAYSXD010000053.1, on the reverse strand, counting down.
GAAAAATATCAACCGGTCTTGCAAACTTTGCCATACTCAAGACAGTGCGTTTAACGGAACCTCTTGCAAGCGGCCAGCAGTTTGCAGAAAATCTTGGTATTCAGGCTATGCTGATGGGAGGTGGGAAGCCTCTGATGCAGCGGGTAGGGGATTTTCGGTTGGGAAAACGCTCCAATACTGAAAGTTTTAATACGGATCTGTACGATTTTAGACCGACACTGAATGCCAGTCCGGGAGATCTCAGTCTTGCCATGCCGTCAAAAATATTACGGGCAATATGGAAATCAATGAAACAGCTGGATACAATTGTTCCGGGAGTACTTCATCCCAGTACCATTATGTACTACCCGGAGATAAAGCTCTACGCGAATAAACCGCGGTTTCTGGATCACTATTTTCGGGTCGCGGAAAGTATCTGTTTTGCCGGTGACGGTGCCGGGACAAGCAGAGGTATTACCGGAGCCTGGGCCAGCGGAATCAGAGCAGCGGAAGGGATGCTTATGTAGCAAGCGGCAGAGTTGGGTAATGAGCGTTGGGTAATGAGCATTTTCAAAATTGTTCATTACTATCATTTTTTATTTTCCGGGAACACGAAACGCAGATAATCTGTACTTTTTTCTGTTATATCTGAATATAAACCTCTCATCCATACAGGGAGCAGTTCAGCTAACTGATACATGATCTCCCGGGTTATCTCCTCTCTGGTACTTCTGTTATTTATATCATCCTGTTTAATGAAAAATGGTTTTCCAACTTTGAAAATAATTTTTGTTCTTCGAAAGTGTTTGAAATTATTCCAAATTTCTTCTCCTCCTCGATGAGTCACCGGGTAAATCGGAACACCATCCCTTGAGGCAATTGAAGTAATCCCATGACGTCCTTTTTGAAGAATACCGTTTCTACTTCGAGTGCCTTCGGGGGCTATACAGATGAAATCCCCCTTTTGTAATAGATACTTAACTTTTTTAAAGGTTTCAAAATTCGTGCCGCCCCTGTAAACAGGGATAGCATCGTACGTATTAAGTAAGAACCGTAGAAACAGATTTTTCCAGGTTTCTTTTTTTACCATGCCATGCATTTTCCGTGGAGCTATGTATACCTGAATAAGGGGAACATCAAGAAAATTTATGTGGTTTATTATAATAATGCCTGGTCCCTTCATGGGTACTCTTTCGAGCTCACTACAGTCAACTTTACAGATACTGCGAATAATTGTCTTAAGAAACAGTGTTGCAAAAAAAGAGCGAAAATTCATAAAGTTTACCGGTGAATAATTTTTAGTGGTTGTGGAATGCAGGTAATTTCCAGCTCCTTCCCGTCGAGGCAAATTGTTTCCCCGTCGGCATGGGCCGCCATACTCCCTTTAACGGCTTTTAGCTTAAATGAATGGGAACTGTCCATGGTTATACCGGGCAGCCCCTTCTGTGTGCCCTTAGTATAGTGCATAATGGTACGAATAAGTTTTCTTCGGGTAAGATGGGCCACCATGCAAAGATCTAGTTTTCCATCATTATTAATCGCATCAGGAGCCATATAAAAGAGTCCCCCCATACGTGTACCATTCATGATTGAAATTTGAATTGTTCTTAGTGTCGTTGATTTTCCCTTGTATGAAATTTCCACTTCCGGAGAATTTGAAAACTTAACAAGCGTTTTTATTGTACCCAGGACATAACCCAGTGCATCATGAACGTGGGGCATCTTTGCCGCTTCAAGTCCAACTATAGTATCGAAGCCAATTCCAATACCATTGCCGAAGTACCTTCCTTCAGGATAGAGCCCTCCTTTAATGAGACCTACATCCATAGGCGATGTTTTCCCCAGTGCGATAATGGAGAGAGCATCCTCAAGAGTTTCCGGTACTTTTCCCCCATAGGCGAAATCGTTGCCTCTCCCTAACGGAAGAACTCCAAAGACGGGTGTGGTTTCTTTTTTACCCCGCATAAGACCATTTATTACCTCATTGCACGTTCCGTCGCCTCCTGCAGCAATAATTGCCGTATTAACATCCCTGGCATGAGTTTCAGCAATTGTAATAGCATGGCCAGGGGCTTCAGTGAAAATAATTTCATAGTTTATATTTTTTTCATTCATAAACGAATGAATTTCGGGCAGTCTGTTTACAGATTTTCCTTTTCCTGCAGTTGGGTTAAAGATGATGATGTGTTTTTTCATCAATCAGGCTCCTTTTTAATATATTACATGAGAGTATATCATAGAAGTTTCCTTTTACTATACAGAAAAATAGAATTATATAGTGCTGTTGGTACTATATGGCGGGTAGAAGATTTACCTCACCACAATGAAAGTGAGAAAACTTTTGATATCTGAAATTTCATTTTCTGATGCTTTTGGAAGAAGGTGACAAAGGAGAGATACTCTATTTTACTTATTTTATTCCCGCTTTTCCGGATATTGTTTAAAGATACCGACAAGGTCATTATAGAGTTCGGGATGGCGGGATTTCATTTTTTCAGGATTATCAAAGAAATATTCGGAGACGACAGCTAAAAACTCAGCATTATTGGTCAATGCGTAGGGGTTAATATCGGAATGGTTTTTTTCAATTTTATTCATTTCCCGTTTAATCTCTTTTAGCCAGGGAAAAACAAATGAGTGCTGAAATAGTATTTCAGGAATGCCATCAGCTTCTCCATCGGCACTATCAATTAAATGAACAAATTCATGAATACCAACATTATTTTTATGTCTCAGGCCATCAAATGCAGCTTCCAGATCAGGTTTCGATAATATTACCGTACCATTCATAAAACCATTTCCAACCATTCCCAAAATATTTCTTTGTTCCGTGGTATTACCGGTTTGAAAATTTTCGTCAAATGAGTTTGGATATATGAGTATTTCAGTTATTCGGGGATAATTATAAAAGGGGAACGCAAACAGGGGGATTATGGCACTTGAAGCAACCATAATCCTGTCTGCATCTGAAATTTCAGTATCTATTCCTGTTATATTTTTTTCTGCTAAGAATTTCAGAATACGGCTTTCAAATTCCTGTTTCCGGTCATCTGGCAGATTCTGATAGTAGAGTATACGCTTTTGTAAAAACGCCCTGAACATGGGAGGGAAAGGTTTTTGTAATAATTCGGGGTGAGCAAGGGAAGGATGAAAAATATATTTATAGAGTATATAAACCGCGGTAAATACAAAAATAGCTGCCAGTAGATACTTCATATGTGGCCCCTTTGGCTTTAGTATATATAGGAATACATTTCTTTCCGGCGGGAATTAACTTATAATAGGAAAAGTAATCGAAAGAGGTCAAGATGAGAGAAGTGCTAAAGCGTGAACCCTATAAACAATTAATCGAAACCAAGTCTGGTCCATGACATGTTTTTTACATGAAATAAGAATGGGCTGGAAGAAATCAGTATTTAAAAGGCGAAGAATAAAGGTCACTGTTCTCCAAATGCCTGTCAATCCGCCCTGTATTTTCCAGTTCCAGTTCTCTGTTCAGTTCTTCCTGTATACTGCTGCCGGTTATTCCTTCTTCGTAAGTTTTATCTTTATTGAGTTCCTGATTAAGAGGGGAGAGAATGGCCGATTTATCTCTGTTTTTAAATGGAATGGGTATGAAGTTGTTTCCTCCCGATCCGTTATTATCTGCCCAGTTGTCTTCCATGTAAATAGTATTCAGCGTGATTCCAACAGAGTGAAATCTCCTGCCATTAATAAAAAAAAGACCGCCGTTATTTTCAAAATTGTTCTCAATAAATGCAAGGTTCTCATAGTTTCCATAAACGGCCCATTGGGTATTTCTTAAAAATGAACTTGCTTTTATCGTAACCCCCCGAGATAGTACAGAATATATACCCGCGCTAAAACCTGTTATACTGCAGTTGTCTATCAAAATGTTATCTGCTTTTTCGAGATAAATACCTTCTGTGGTAGATGTTCCGGTTTTAGGAATTGGAGAGGAGAGGTTTATATTCTTTATTGTTATATCACTGCTGTTTATTATACTGATACATCTTGAGGAAGAATTGCTTACTATTAAATGTACGCTGCCGTTACCGGTTATTTTAATTCTATTTTTACCGTTTATTTTTAAACTGCCCGTAAGAATATATTCTCCGCTTTTAATGGCTATCTGATCACCGGGTACTGCCAGGATCAGAGAACGTTTTAAGGAGTCGATATTGTTTACAGAATAATAATGTATCTGTTTTTCACTATTTTGAGCCGGCACTCCGGAAACGCATATAATTGAGAACAAGACAAAAAATATGTTAATGGTTTTACATGTCTTCATAACTGGAAAGATAAACAATTAAATTGTTTAAATCAAATAATTACAATAAAATCCCTTTAAATATTAACTTCTCTAATCTGGAATTTTCTCTTGTTTCTTTAATTTCTTAATGATACATTTATTAAACCGTGTTGATTTTCTATTAAATAAGTGGAATTAAGGGGAATATGGTAGAGAATAGTTCCGAAAAACTTGATCTTAAAGAACTTGTATCCATGGGTGTAGGAGGGATGGTAGGCGGCGGGATATTTTCGGTGCTTGGTCTGGCTGTCCTCCTGGCCGGGCATGCCGCGCCTATTGCTTTTGCCCTGGGCGGAGTTGTCGCATTGTTAACAGGGCATTCATACTCAAAATTAGGATTAACTTTTCACTCCGACGGTGGCAGTTTTACCTATATGGAAAAAAGTGTTAAAAATCAAAACATTGCTGCTATTGGCGGATGGATTCTTCTTGTTGGTTATATCGGGACACTGGCATTATACTCCTATACATTCGGAGTATACGGTACAGCTATGTCCGGTGCTACTATACACAGCTCAGCAGTTCATCATTTTCTTGAGAGTTTTATTCTCCTGATATTTCTAAGTATAAATCTCTATGGAATTAAAGCAGCCGGACACACGGAAGAACTCATTGTCATAACGAAGGTTATTATCCTCTCGCTTTTTGCTGTATTGGGAATGTTTTATGTTAAAGCAGACCATCTTGTTCCTTTGTTAAATAAAGGGACAAACGGTTTGTTTATGGGCACTGCTCTTATCTTTGTTGCCTACGAGGGGTTTGAGTTGATTCCAAATACAATAAATGAGATGAAAAATCCGAAGCGTGATTTAACAAGGGGCATAATGTTCTCTATTGTTATTGCTATTGTTATATATATTCTGGTGTCACTGGTCGCGGTAGGAAACCTCTCTCCTCAAAAAATTTCTCAATATAAGGAATACGCTCTGGCGGAAGCTGCCAGACCTTTTTTAGGTCAGACAGGGTTTGTTCTTATAGGATTGGGTGCCTTACTGTCCACTGCTTCAGCAATAAATGCAACATTATTCGGGACTGCCAGACTCGGGATGGTAATGGCACAGGAAAAAGACCTCCCCACTATGTTTTCCTTCCGCGAAAGGACAAAAGATATTCCATGGGTCAGTCTGACAATTATCACACTAGTTAGCATTATTTTTGTTAACCTTACCAATCTGGCCATGATTTCATCTTTTGCCAGTTCCACTTTCTTACTGATCTTTACCTTCATAAATTATGCTGCCCTGCGGCTGCGCAGACAAATTAAAATAAAATTATTTTTCCCATTGCTTGGGCTTCTTTTTAGTCTGACTTCCTGGGTAATATTGATGTTCTATCTTTGGAAAACAAACCCCGGTGGTCTCATCTGGATTGGCTGTTTTTATATAGCAGTAATTATGGCTGAGCTGTTATTCAGCGAAAGAAGAATTTTATTCAAAAAATAGATTACATTCTATGTTTGCAGGGAAAATATTGTAGTACTTCAGGATTAATGAAAGTTTATTGAATAAACCCAGAACTTTGTATAGTGTAAGATGTAATAGAACTCAGGCAGGAAAAAAATGAAGACAGAAAAAACAGGAAAGCTTAAAATTGGCAATAACTGGAACGCGATAACCATTATTGCTTTCTCCCAGAGTAATCCCTTAAAGGCAATTGCGGAATTTGTGGAAAACAGTATAGATGCCCGGGCCCGGAATATTACAATAGTCCGGGGAAAACACAAAGGTGCAACCTACCTGAAAATTGTCGATGACGGAGAGGGAATTGATGATTTTGATTATGTGGCTACTCATATAGGTGATTCGATTAAACGAAAACTCAAAAAGAAGGGGTTGACTGGTATTCAGGGAGAGTTTGGTATTGGTTTGTTAAGTTTCTGGACAGTTGGAGAGGAGCTGACTCTTACATCAACGGGGAAGAGCGGTCAGGCGATTAGACTCACCATGGTAAAGAATAACCCGGGGTATAAAACTGCGGAAGTGAGGTCTCTTTTTTCTCCGACCGGGGTCCCATTAATAACAGCCGGGGTGGCTTGCT